>JAQWDG010000198.1 GCA_028705545.1 Methanoregula sp.
ATGAGCGAGGCCGTCCCTGCGTCATTAAAACTCAGCTTTTCCGTGGGAATCGGGCTCTTTTTGGCCTTTGTCGGCCTGATCGATTCCGGGATCGTTGTCATCGGGAGCGGGAGCGTGCCGGTGGAGATCGGCAACCTCCACACACCAGCGGTCCTGCTCGCAATCGTCGGTTTTGTCCTGACCGGGATCCTGCTCGTAAAGAAGGTCCCGGCCGCGATCCTCATCGGGATCCTCGCCACGGCCGGCCTTGCCTTTGCCCTCGGCACCGCTCCCCTGCCCACGGGCATAGTCTCCCTGCCGCCGGACATCTCCACGACCTTCCTCCAGCTCGATCTTTCCGGGGTCTTCACGGTCGGGATGTTCCCGGTGGTACTCACCCTCTTTACGATGATGTTTCTCGACACCATGGGGACGCTGATCGGCCTCGGCGCCCGGGCCGGCTTCCTCGATAAGGATGGCAATATCCCCGGGGTAGAAAAGCCGTTCCTGGCCGATGCCCTTGCCACAACAGCGGGCGGACTTCTCGGGACAACGACAAACGGGGTCTTTGTCGAGTCCGCCGCCGGGATCGAGCAGGGTGGGCGGACGGGATTAGTGGCAATTGTCGTGGGCGGCCTCCTGCTCCTCGCCCTCTTCTTTGCCCCGCTCTTCTCGGCAATCCCGACACTAGCCACCGGCCCGGTGCTGATCCTTGTCGGCCTGATGATGCTCCAGCCGGTGACAAGGATCGACTTTTCCGATTATGCCGAAGTGATCCCGGCCTTTACGGTAATTGCGATGATGAGTTTCACGTATAATATCGGGGTCGGGATGTGCGCCGGGTTTGTCCTCTGGCCGGTCTTTGCGATAGTCAGGGGGAAGTTCCGCGAGATCCCGCCGGCCTGCTGGGCGCTCTTTGTGCTCTGCCTGCTCTTCTTTGTCTTCTACCCGTACTAAACAGGAGTAATCCTGTAACCGGTGGAACGGGTGCCTGGCAGGATAACGCTCTTTTTTGACCGGAACGTGTTTATTTCCGCCCGTGCTCGTGGATATATACGTCAAGAGCCTGACGGGTCGAGTGCCAGGTATCACCGATCTTGGTTGCATCGAGAAGTCCCCGACGGGCCGCAAGGCTCAGGTATTCCTGCGAATACGGAGAACCGGCAGCAAGATCCTTTAGGGGGACAAGCTCCTCCTTTCCCCCGGCTACTGCCAGGTACCGTGAGAGGGCATCGTTTTCCGCCCGGGCGATAAACCGGGTAAACGGCACGGGGTTGCCGTTGTCGGCCTCGCGGAGCGCCCGGTAATACTGCTGACGGTTCTTCTGGTCGAGGACCATGGGCGGATACCCGTTCCTCATCAGGTAGAGGTTCGTGAGCAGCCGTGCCACCCGGCCGTTGCCGTCTACGAAAGGATGGATCGCGACAAACCGGTGGTGAAGATATGCCGCCATCTCTACCACCGGGCGATCCTTTGTTGCCATCTCCGCAATCATGTCGTCCATCTCGCGGACAACACGCGACCAGTCCGGAGGGGACCGGGCAGCCCCGGTGATCCGGACATTGCGGGTACGGTAACGCCCGGCACTCTCCAGGATCCCCCGGGTTACGATCTCGTGAATCTGCTGGATGGCAACATGGTCGATTTTGACCTGTTCGCGGGCCAACTGTACGATCAGGTCGTATCCCGCTGCGGTGTTGGTCGCTTCCAGATGTTCCCGAAGGGTTTTGCCTCCGATGGTTATTCCCTCGTCAAGGACGAGCCGGGTCTCCGAGAGCGTGAGGGTGTTTCCCTCAATGGCATTGGAGTTGTAGGTATGCAGAAGCCGCATCTCTTCGTGCAGTTTTTCGATCACGTCTGAATCGAGAGGGCGGAGCGTATCGAGACGTTCGCGCTTCTTTTCGATCCATTCCATGAGCTGCGTATCATCAGCGGACATATCGGTATCGGCCAGATTTTTATTGATCCGATATTCGCGGGAGAGGTATTGAAGGTATTGCCTGATGGCGTCTGACGGTCGGGAGCAAAACGGCTCAGCGGGGTTCACGGATAACAATCGGGAAGCCGGCTCTGTACAAGAGCAATATTACTCCGCCAGCGGGTCTGCCGGGTTCCCTTCCCCGTCATCTTTTACCACGTGCACATACACGTCCCCGAAGAACTCTTCCTGTCGGAGACTGCATCCTCCGTCAAGGGCGATAAACAGGAGCGGGATATAGACATCGGGAAGGTTCCAGCCGAGATCCTTGCAGAGCTCGGCGAGCGTGATCTCTTCCGTTGGGTCGGCATTTGCGAGGCAGTCCTCGATGATCTGCCGCGACGAGTCCTGGTACCCTTCTTCGTGGGCGATCCCGACCACGTCGTCGGCTTCGAGCAGGAAGTCGTCCTCGGCCGCGGGAAGGCGGTGGCGCCTCCGCTCCTCTTTTTCGAGGTTCTTGAGCTCGATGATCAGCTCGAAGAGCGTGATCGGGCTCTTCCTGAGGTTCTTCCGGTCGAGGCGGCGCTGGATCTCCCGCTCCAGCCGTTCGATGGGCCCGAGCCGGCTCTCGTCGGAAAAGTCCAGGTCGCCGTCTGTATCAAAGTCCCCGTCTCCTCCGTCACCGTCCTCCGCTTCGTCAGATACTATGTCCAGGTGCTCGGACTTCATCCGCAGGAGGGTTGCTGCGTAAAAGAGCGTCCGCCCGGAGACCTGGAGGTTGAGCTGCCGGCGCCGCTCCAGTTCGGAAAGGAACCGGTCGGTCACCTCGATGATGTCGATGTTCCAGGGATCGATCTCGCCCCGCTCGGCAAGCCCGACGAGGATCTCTACCGGGTCTTCGACGATCTCGGGTTCCGGTTCGCGGGCCGGGGGAACAGGGCCGGCACCCGGGGCGTCTCCGGTACCGGGAGCTGCGGGAGCATCCGGTACTGCGGCGCCGGGATTGGCGGTTGCGGTAGCGGCAGTGTCGGCCCCGGTCCCTTCACTCCCTTCACCCGTTGGAACAGGCTTGGTTTCCGGTACCGGCTCTGCAGCGGCCGGATCCGGTTGCGCCGCCGCTGCCTTTTCCGCCCGCTTCTTTCTCTGTTTCTCTGTGCCCGGTTCAGCCATTCACCTTGACCCCGGTAACAAACGTGCTCTTGTCCGGCCGGATCGTGACGCCCATGATCCGTTCGGCAGCCTCGATCATCGGCTTACGCAGCGAGACAATCACGAACTGGGAGGAGGGCGCGAGCTCTTTTATCATCGCCGCGATCCGCTCCACGTTCGCGCCGTCAAGCGACATATCCACTTCATCGAACGCATAGAACGGCGCCGGGATGAAATGCTGGATGGAGAAGATAAACGCGAGCGTGGTCAGTGACTTCTCCCCTCCCGAAAGGGACGAGAGGAGGTGGACTTTCTTGTCCCGGGGCTTTACCGCGAACGTGAGCCCGCCGGTGAACGGGTCCTCCTCGTTTTCGAGCACCAGGTTGCCGCTCCCGCTCGTAAGCCGGGCGAAGATCTGCCGGAAGTTCGTATCGATGGCCTTAAAGGCCGTCATGAACGCTTCGAACTTCATCTGCTCGTACTTCTGGATGCGCTCGATTAAGTTCTCCCGCTCCTTTGAGAGGGTGTCTTTCCTTTCGGTCCGCTCCTGCACCTGGTGCTCGATCGTCTCGTATTCCTCGATGGCGAGCATGTTCACGGCACCGATCTTGTGGATCGCGAGCTCTGCGTCCGCGATCTTCCCCTCGATTTCCGTGAGCGAGAGATCGGTCTTGATCTCGCCAACGATGGCAACGAGCGCGGCAAT
>JAQWDG010000199.1 GCA_028705545.1 Methanoregula sp.
TGAAGGAGGGCATCCATCAGGAGCCGCCCGTATCCCTTTCCGCGGCTCACCGGCCGGACGTAAAAGTTATCGAGATACGCCCAGTGCGAGGACATGATCTTGCAGAAGAGGAACCCGGCGATCTCCCCTCCTTCGTCCAGCACGAAGAGGAGGTTCTCTTCCGGTGCAGCGATCCACTCTTCGAGTTCCCGGTGCTCGTAGAACCGGATCGCGGGGCTGACGCCAAAGGCCGGTTCGGCCGTGCCGAGCGCGAAGATCGCGTCGGTATCGGCGGGAACGGCCCGGCGGACGATGGTAGGCATGGGTACGATACGGTAGGACTCCGGGGAATTGAAAGTTTCCCGTTGTTTTGCAGATCCCTGCTGCTGACCCTGCTGCACGGAGCCATGAGGGGTGAGTTCTGGGGGGAGGGGGTACCCCCTTCCCCCCCTCCTTCTTTTTTCTCATGAGGGGGTCACCCCCCACTCATGGGCCGGGCCGACAGGGGGGTACCCCCCTCCCCCATCCGGCCCGGAACAACCCCCCTCGCCAAAAATGGTATGCCCCCCGGATTTGTTTCTCCGTCGTGATTCCACACGAAACGAGGGATCCGGTTCTGGAAAAGCCAGCGGGTTTTCGCAGACTATGGGGGGAGGGGGTGCCCCCCACCCCCCTCCTTTCTTTTTTTCTCAAAGGGGGTCACCCTCCCCCCATGCAGTGGGGTGGGTGGGGGTACCCCCCTCACAGCACACGGGAAAATTCCGGAAGAATCCGGAAAAGATCCGGGAAAAACTGGAAAAGTTCTCCGCTTTTTTTTCCAGGTTCCTGCCGTATATAACCCGGTTGGATCAATGACAGTGTAAGGCCCGAAAATACGGGCAGGAGATGTCCCATCATGAACGCACAAATCTCACCAGAACCGACCCGCAACGGATTTACCGCCCTCCCCCAGGCGGAGAAGGAGTGGTTTTTGATCCGGGTCCGGGAGCTGCCACGTACCACAACAAACAACAGTCCGGCCCTGAGCAGCCGGGCGGTTATATAAGCAGAAGAGCGGGATGCAACCTGGAGGTGAACTGTCTTTTACCAGACAGGGATCTCTCCGCCGGTTTACCAGCTTTATTAGTTTCACTTTTTTTCAGAATCGGGATACGCGGGAAGGATCACATAACAGTCCGATACCGTTATAGCCTCCTGTTCCAGATTACGCATACAGGAATGGAGTATGGCGGAAGACAAAATTGAGACTAGGCTTCATGAACGCGTGGACACGGTTATGACCCCGTGTTCCCTTTCGATTCCTGCCAGTACTCCGCGTTCACAGGTTCTCGAATTGTTCTCCCGGCAGAGCGACAACCCCGTACTGGTGATGGAATCGGACGGATCGCTTGCCGGAGTCATCACACCTCTGGATATCATCGCCACACTTACTCCTGATGCTGATGCCGGGGGAAGGCACCGGATTTCCGAACTTGACCGGTACCTGAAAAGTACTGCACAAAACGCCCGGGATCTCATATCGGATGAACCGGTGACCCTCACAAAAAGCGCAACGATTGGCGATGCGCTGCAGAAGATGGAGCAGTCGCATACCCCCACCCTCATTATCGTGGGGGAAGATAAAGAGGCAGTCGGCTGCGTTGATCTTGCTCACATTCTTGCGTATCTTATCCGTTCTCCCTGACCACAGGGGAAGCGGGGCTTTTTTTCAGATAGTTTAACCCACACTTTAGAAAGAGCGGTGTCAGGAGCACCGTAACGAGGACAAGAAGGATCGTGGCAGTATAGATCTGCTGGGATATTATACCGGCGACAATGGCGGACTGGGCCAGTGCCAGTGTCAGGTCGCCCCGGGGGATCATGCCAATGCCAACGATAACGGCATGGGCCCCGTTTTTGAAGAACGGATACGAGCCGATAAAACCCCCAAATATTTTCGCCAGAACTGCGACAACAATAACGATCAGGACAATGGGGGCAAATACGTCACTAAATGGGATATCCACGAGAAGGCCCACATTTGCAAAGAAGATTGTGATAAGGATACCAAAGGCCATGTTGTGGAGGCTGTCATGGATCTCATGATCCTCATGGATCCTTGTGTTAAGGGTGATACCGGCAAAGAATGCGCCAACAACAACGGTCAACCCCAGACTCTGGGAAAAATATGCGGAAATACAGGCAATAAGGAACACGACAGTATAGGTCAGCGTATGGTTGTGAATGGCCTGCGTGCGGTCATAGATGAACCGGAATACCCGTTTTCCTGCCGTTGAGATCACAAGGATAAAAAGAATGGCGATGATGAGGGGGATAAAAAGGGTATAGTGGTTCAGGGTCCCTTCGTTATTCAGGGAAGAGAGAATGCCAAAGATGATGATACCGCTTATCGCACAGACCACTGCTCCTCCCACAATGGTCATCCCGATATCCGTATTCAGTTGCCGTTCCTCAATAAGGGTCTGGGCGGATACGCCGATAGAGGTAAGCATGAACACAATGGCAATAACTGTGGATTCGTCTGCGGGAAAGGAGAGGAGGTTACCGAGTGCATATCCGATGACAAAGGGTATCGCCGCGGCAGCAAGGCCGGTGACGATCATCCGTCCCCAGACCGAACGGAATACCTTCGGGTTTATCTCCACACCTGTGATGAAAAGGAGGAGGATCACTCCGATTGTTGAACAAAACTGGATAATTGGGGTGATCGCAACGAGGTTGAAGACTGAAGGGCCAAGAAGAATTCCGGCAACAACCTCACCTATCAGCGAGGGGTAGCCGGCATAGGCAACGAGCTCTCCAAGGATCTTGGCCGTAACAAGAAGGATGAGAAAGCCGGCAAGTACATCCATTGTACCGTATACAGGTGAATATCCCTAAAAAAGGTAAGCCTTTTAGGATTCCCACAGGGTGCAAGGAAAAAAAGTCCGGTTTGTCGACCGAAAAAAAACAGTAACCTTCTGTAAAAAAATATCCATTATTCCGGACTTAAAAGTCCGTCATAACCCGGAACTGATCGATCTCTTCGCGGTTGAGCTGGTCAAGGAACTCATCGGTTGCATGCTCGATGTCCTTGCTCGCGGTGATGCCGCGGCCGACCACCAGAATATCCGCACCGGCTTTAAGGGCGTCTTTCACGACCTCGACCCGGATACCGCCGGCAGTAGCGCAGAGGAGCTTGCCGCCCGCTGCCTTCTTCATCGCCGGGATGTCGCCCCATGCATGGGCGGTCTCTTCGGTGTCGATCGCACGGTGAAGCTCTACAATGTCGGGCTTGATTTTGAGCTTCTCGATGAGCTTAGCCGGGCTCTGCACGTTGAGCATATCGATGATCGAGTAGATGCCCACCTTGCGGGCCTCGGAAATGGCCTTCTCGATGGTCGAGACCGGCGCAAGACCCGAAACCACGACCGCGTCGGCCGTTGCATCGGCTGCCATACGGGCTTCGAGGTTGCCGGTGTCGAGGATCTTCATGTCCGCGATAATGAACGCATTGGGCCGGAGCTTCCGGATCTCGCCAAGGACACCGAGGCCGAACTTCTTGATGAGCGGGGTACCGGCCTCGATGAGCACATGGTCGTTCTGCGGGACTTCCTTTAAGACCTGGGCGACCTTGCCCATGTCCACGAGGTCCATTGCGACCTGGAGGTACGGCGGGTCCCAGAGGCGCTGCACCTTGAATCCCATGATCCCGTGCGCTGCCCGGTCTTTTTCGTAGACAAGGGTCTTTGCATCGGGGAACTTGTCGAGCGCCCGGTG
>JAQWDG010000200.1 GCA_028705545.1 Methanoregula sp.
GGCGGGGTGCCTCGCGGAGATCACAGGGTTCATCGAGGCTCACAAAAAAGACCGGAGAGGACCACACAAAGACGTGGTAGAGAGGTGAAAGATGGCTGAAAAGACTTGTATCCTGTGCGGCGGCCCGGCGAGATCATCGGGGAGGCGAACGGCAAACTGATCATTCGGTGTTATAAACATGGAAAAATTGTGTTCTGGTAATGCTTATATGTTGGGAGTGTCTTTAGAGAAGTGGGAGAGACCATGACGGTACGGGAAGGATCTGATTGCTGGACGTGTCTCTATCGGAAGCATCCGAAGATCGGGGTGTGCCCGGTCTTCGCTCTCGCCGACAGCACGGAAATGGTATTGACGATCGCCGGCTGCGATAACCGGAAACCGTTTTCGCAGAGCCGGGTTGTGTTCTCGCTCCGTGACCTTGAACGGGCAGAGTATCGGTGTCGGGGCACGATCGGACATGCCGACGTGGTCGCCCGCCTGGAATGGGTGCGGGCGCGCCCGCTGCACGAGCAGACGGTCGCCCGTGAGGACCTGAGCGATACGGAACGCGATCTGATCGAAGATTATTGCCGGATCGAGGGAGAGATGATCCTTGTTCCTTGACAAGATATTTTTTTTTTGGTGGATTATGCATGGAAGCGAAGATGTTCTGACCACGCGAAATCGCGTGATCCTCCACTCGAATATCTGGACGGAGTTGTATGGGGCAGATCCGGATGATATCATCCCGGTTCTGCAGTTGATATTGCGTGAAGTTACAGAGAAGAATGGTAGCGAACAAAGATTGCAAAAGTAGAGACTGGAAGGAGCGAACAATCAACATGATCCCACAACACGCGGATTTCGAACGCTGCAAATGGTGCAACGAACGCGTCCGTCCAAACGGCGGATGTCTGTGGTATCCCACTCCGGCCGGAGAAGATGTGACGCCGGCCGTCAGACAGTGCGAGCACGATCACCCGGTGTTCGGAGAATGGGATACCGTTGTCTTCTACCGGTGTTCGTTCTGCGGGTACATGGCCAAGCAGCACTCGCCTTCGTTCTGTCCCGATTGTGGGGCACGGCTGGACCCGGACTGAGCAACATGACAACCGAATCGATGTTAATTCAGGTGTTCTGCGGGATGATCTGCACCTTGTTCGGCTATTGGTTACGGGGAAGAGTTCCTCTTCCCTGGGACTGACCACTATCCTTACCCGATGGCATCAGCCACCGTTCCGTTCGGGATCTCGTCAAAATAAACATCTAAAATGTTTGACCAGTGGATTGCCATCGGATATGCTTTGCCGTTCTCGATCCGGTCCCATATCATTTTTGCGTTTTTCGCAACGATACGGTAGGTGACGCTACGTTCGGTGACGTCGGTGGTCGCCGTCACCATATACTGTTCGACGAACCTGCCGTCGATGTATTTGATATCGACGTGTTTGCTCTGTACAACAACCGTCTCTGTGACGACAGTCAGCAAACAGAACACGATCAGAAGAGATACCACGACACACGCGCCGACCGACATTACGATCCCCGGGTGAACATTTCTCACCATGCAATCACCGAACTCCGTTCAGCCGCGCCTGCTCCTTTTTCGTCCACAATAACAACGCATACACCTGTTTCTCCGCCCGTTCCGAGAGGTGTTCGGCCAGCAGCGGCACCAGTGCGGCACGGAGGGTCTCCAGCTTCTGATCGTAGATCCCTTTGAACATCGGACACTGATCGACTACAACGCACCCGTTCTCATCATGACGAACGGAAAGACCGTCTTTTTGCATATTGAATGCAAGACAGGTCGGATGGAGATCGTAGCGGCAGAGATCCCCCCGTTTTCGGCACCGCTGATCCGTATTGTCATTCATCAAAGATAGATTTAGTGTATGACGTTTTATATGTTTTTGTTACCCCTCATTCCGCGCGCAGTGTCGGCGATCCTTCGATATGCCGGGAGCAAAGTGATCGGAACAGGGGGGTGAATTATTATAATGATGGTATTATAATTATAATTGCAATATTGCAAAACAAGTATATGAATGTTTAGAAATGATTATATACTATTTGTGCAGTTGCCGCCAACCTTTATATACCGACGAGGGTGACCTTAGTGTGTGGAGGTGTAACTGTATGTTCAGGAAAGAAGATGGAGCCATCGACATGGTCAGCCTTATCCTCACCGTTGTCATCGCCGCTGTGACGATGATGGTCGGTCTGGTGGTTGTCGCCAACATGGAGTCCAGTATGCCCGACATTTCTGGCTCTGCGCTCTCGACCTCGCTGACCAACGTCATGGAGAACACGGGTACCGCGTTCAACTTCCTCGCCCTCGGCCTCTTCGTGCTCGCTGCGGTCTTTATCATCGGCATTGTCGCCGGTGTGCTCGGCGGCGGCCAGTAAGGTCCGCGGCGCGGAATCTACGGAATGTACAGTGGTTGACTTATCCAGGTGGGAACCGGCCCACCCCCCAAAATATCATACAGGTGTGATTAACATGTTCAAGAAAGAAGATGGTGCAATTGATATGGTCAGCCTCATTCTGACCGTTGTGATCGCTGCAGTAACGATGATGGTCGGCCTTGTGGTCGTCGCCAACATGGAGTCCAGCATGCCCGACATTTCTGGCTCTGCGCTCTCGACGTCCCTGACCAACGTCATGGAGAACACGGGTACCGCGTTCAACTTCCTCGCCCTCGGCCTCTTCGTGCTCGCCGCAGTCTTTATCATCGGCATTGTCGCCGGTGTGCTCGGCGGCGGCCAGGGTTAAGACAGTTACCAACAATACCATACCATTTTTCGTGCTGTTTCCAATAGAGGGGTGCGGGGAGTCCCTCTCCCCGATTTCCTGTAATACAAAATGTATGACGGTTCAGAACCTATTTATAGCCAACCAGCGCACCGTATAGTGTATGCACCGCGACCGGTTACCTCCGTTATTCGGCGGCCTCCTCGGCAATGATCCCCGGATTCGCATTCTCGCTGAACTGGTGAACGACCCGTTCTATGCGTTTACCGCGGAAGAGATGGCGGCCCGCGCCATGATCACCGAACCCTATGCCATCAACCTGCTCGATCGGCTGACCCGCGACCGGTTCTGTATCATGACTGATCACACGTATCGCGCCAACGTGGCATCGAAACGGTTTCTGGCCCTGCTCAGTCTGTCAGTCGCCGCCGCCGACGATCGGGATGACGGGACCCGGCTCGACAAATTTCTGAACGATTGTTTTGTGGCCGGCCGGTTGCAAGGAGGAGACGATGTTTGAGTATCCGTTTGCCTATATCACCGAGATCGGGTCCCGCATGTGGGGGATGGCGACCCCGACGAGCGACAGCGATCGCGAGTATGTGTACATCGTGCCGACCCGCGATATCCTGTCGGGCCGGTACCCGGGCCATCGCGTCGTGGCAAAGAAGTTTGTCGAGGACGGAGTGCCGGTCGACGCTCAGTTCAAAGAGATCGGGCACATCATCACCCAGCTGATCAAGGGAAACATCAACGCAATCTGGAGCGTGACGACACCGAACGTAATTGCAGGGACGGCGGGGTTTCGACAACTCCGGCGGGTGACGCTCGCGAACCTCAGCAAACAGATCTATCCATCCATCCACGGGTACGCGACGGCGATGATCCGGGATGCTGACCGAGTAACCGAACCGGTCGCGCTCCGTAAACGTCGGCGGGCGGCGTACCGGATCGCCAACCAGGGGGTGGAACTGTTCTCGGTCGGCAAGATCCGGTATCA
>JAQWDG010000020.1 GCA_028705545.1 Methanoregula sp.
ACCTCGCGGAATACTATGAGGAGAAGAACTGGTTCCACTCGACAGGGCAGGAAGAACTCGATCTTGCCCGCGACCTCGACCTGTGCCGGCACTACCGGGGATTCCCCCGCGATATGCCAAAGACCGCGGAAAATACCAAACTGCTGTATAACGAGCTGCTGGCAGGGTACCTGGAATGAGGTCCGGATATGGATGAACTGGCTGCGTACGGGATCGCGGCCCTTGCGATTTTTTATGCCGGGATTGTGATCGTGGCATACGGGATCTTCCTTGTCCTGCTGACGCTCGTGGAGGCGTTCCTTGCCGGAAACTTCCTGCTCTTTTCCGGCATTCTTGCCGGAATCCTTGCGGCGGTTTTTGCATATGCGGTTATTGGGATTTGGCTGAGGAAGGCCGGGGTTATCTGACGTGTGGGGAAAACGGCGGGGCCGGATCTTTCTCTGCCAGAAGGTACCACTGCCGGAAATGTACCTTTCCGCATCTGGTGTAAACCGCCCAAAACAGGCCTTCTTTTCATTTCCCTGTGCCCCGGGTCGATCGGACCTGAGATCTGCCCTTCAAATGCGTACAAAAGCGTTTTGTACGTCCGCGTAAAATGCTCGGATTGCCGCGAATCGCGAGCATACGGCGATTTCTGAAAAACTGTGTAAAAATGCACCTGTTTTTGCACAAAATTCCAGGAAAAATGGATCCGAACGGGTAATCCAAGGCCATAACAAGCCCGGATTTACCCGGCAGATCCATGGTCTGTCAGGGCAGATCCGGTTCCCGATCCCTGTTCAGACTCCCAAAAACGGTATCCCAGACAAGCCCGATTCAGCCCCGGATTGCCAATCGGACGATCCTGTTTTCCGGTTCCACGGGAAATAGTGTCCACGCCGACGGAAAAATCGGCAATTCTGAATTATTTTCCAAATCCGGTCAAAATGAGGGGCGTTTGATCCTGCAAAATAGCGGGCCTGTACTGGCCCCTGGTTTTTGGAGGGGCAATATTACGTGGCAGGGGCAAAAAAGGGCATTATGGCCCTATCTTCATAATAAACAGGTTCCAAAAAAACCAAGGGGTGGGGCTGTCAGGACCGGCACCGGACTCTTATGGCTCCGGCACGATCCGGGGCATTCGTTCGCCAACAGTCCGCACCTTTCCGTTTTCCAGCTTCATGATGGTCACGGATTTCTCCGGGATCTGCGAATCGTTGAGGTACGAAATGTTGCCGGTCAGGCCGTCGTACCCTTTGATGGAGAGGAGGCCTGTCGGGATATCGTCGGGCGATTCAACTGCTGCCCGTGTCACCACGTTTACGGTATCGTATCCAAGTGCAGCAAACGCGTTTGGCATCTCCCCGTACTCAAGGTAATAGCGTTTGATAAACGCGCTCACTTTCGGATCGGCAGAAGATGTGCTGATATCCCCGTGCGTGGTGTAATAGATCCGCCCGGCGTCCGGCCCGGCAGCCGAGACCAGCTGCGGCGAGTCCATCGAGTCCCCGCCAATGACAGGGGCCGTGATCCCTGCCGACCGTATGGCCCGGATTACCGCATCGCAATTCTCCGGCCCGCATGCGGCAAAAACGACATCCGGTGAAGATGATGCCACATCGCCAAGGCTGCCGGAAAGGGACGAAACGCCTGACCCGTCCGCGTAGGGCACGACCGAGGTCACGCGTCCCCCGCCATCAGCAAACCGCTCCATGAAATATTTCGAGAGAAGCCGCGTGTATTCCATCGAGTTGTCCATCACGACTGCGGCCTTTGTCGCGTTGAGATCGGATGCTGCAAATTCTGCGGCTGCTGCGGCTTGCGTGTTGTCGCCAAAACAGGAAAGATACAGGTATCCCGGTACCTGCGACGGCAGGACCGGGGATGTAGCACCTGAGGTAACAAAGACGATATGCGCATCTGCCGCCACGTGGGCGGCCGGGAGCACCATGTCGGAATCGCTCATGCCGATCATGGCCTGCACATGGTCTTCATCGACGAGCTTTTTTGCTGCTCTTGCGATCTCCGTGGTATTGGTCTTTCCATCGTATACGGTCAGGATAACCGGCCTGCTACCGATACTGCCGCGTTCGTTTATCATCTCCGCGGCGAGCCGGGCGCCCTGTGCCGAGGGAATATCCAGGGACGACTGCGACCCGTTCAGGTTGTAGATCGCACCGATCCGGATCGTATCGGACTGCCCGGCGTCTGCCGGTTCCGCAGGAGTCGACAGCACGATCGCGACAATAAAAACAACGGCAAGGATTATGGCGCCGGCAAGGACAAACAACAGCCGTCCGTCAGACTCTTTTTTTACCGGCTTTTTTTTCTGGTTCATGGCAGGTTCTCCCTACAGATTCTGTCAGCGGCCTCGCAAACGCAGCAGCATGAAGGCACCGGACAATACTGACATGTGGGTGACGGCGCCCTTTAAGCCTGCCGGATTTTCATGCCCGGTCCCGGGAAAAACCGGGTCGGGATTTTTTTATACCGGCACATACGACAAATCCGAAAAAATTCCTGAAACAAAAAAAGAAAAAGTAATGCCGGGTCCTGATAAAGGACGGCCTTAATCCCTGCAGTGGCAGACCGAACAGAACCCGGGCATCTCCGTGGGGACGCCTTCCCACTCTTTTTTCCCGTGACAGAGCACGCACGCCCGGTCGCCGATCTCGGTACTGTCCGTGAGCCGGTGGGTGACCACGATGCAGGGAATACTCAGTTTTCTTATGAATTTTATCGTCAGGTCCTTTACGGTCTGCGTGCTTTCGGCGTCGAGCGCGGTAAACGGCTCGTCCATCATAAGAAGGCTCGGCTCGATTGCAAGCGCCCGGGCTAGAGCTACCCTTTGTTTTTGCCCTCCCGAGAGATTGCCCGCCTTTACTTCCGCAAGATCGGCAATATTGATATGTTCCATCCAGTAGCCCACCCGACGGGCAATCTCGTCAGCCGCAATATGCCGGGCTTTGAGGCCGTACGCCACGTTCTCCTTTACCGACATGTGGGGAAACACCGCGGAGTTCTGGAGGACGTACCCGATCTTCCGGTCTTCAACCGCGACATCGATGCCGTCATCGGTCCGGCAGATCAATTCGCCGTTTAACGTAATCGATGCCCGGTCCGGCTCGAGCAGCCCGGCGATAATGTTGAGCGTGGTCGATTTCCCCGATCCGTTCATTCCCATCAGGACCATAATCTCGCCGGAATTTACCGTGAGGTTAAGATCAAGGGAATAATCGCGGAGTTTCTTTTGGAGTACTGCTTCAAGCATGCTGTTCCTCCCGTTTCTGGATCAAACGTACCGCAATCATGATGGCAAACGAGATGATCACGAGCAGAATCGAGATCGTGAGGCCAACGTAGAAGTCTCCCTGCATCCCGACGTACACGGCAAGCGGCATGGTCTGGGTAGTCCCGGGAACATTGCCGGCAAACATGATAGTTGCGCCGAATTCCCCCAGAGCCCGCCCGAACGTCATCACGGCTCCGGATATAAGGCCGCTCGTGGTCATGGGGAGCGTAACCAGAAAGAGCGTGCGTACCGGGGACGCGCCGAGCGTCCGCGATGTCTGTTCGTAGGCCGGGTCGATCTGCTCGAAGAGCGATTTTGCCTGACGGAGATAAAACGGCGATGCCACAAAGATCTGCGCCATGATCACGGCAAGCGTGGTAAACGCGATCTGAATCCCGACCATGTTGAAGTACTTTCCCAGGAGGCCGACCCGGCCGTAGAGCATGAGCAGCGCAACACCGGCAACTGCCGGGGGGAGCACAAGAGGGAGGTCGATGAGGGTATCGACGATCACTTTACCCGGATACGAGTACCGCGAATGGAAATAGGCAAACGGGGTACCCACGGCAACTACAATGATGAGGGTAATTATCGTAGTGATCATGCTCAGCCAGAGGGCGCTGATGACATTGGGATCCTGCAGCGTCTGGAAAAACCGTTCCGGGGTGATCCGGAGGAAGACGGCGAGAATCGGGAGAAAAAGGTACAGCGTAACTGCGGCAATAAGGATGCCGGCACCGGCAAATGCCAGTTTTTTCTTTAACTGCACCGAACGCGGTTTCCAGAAAGTCATGGTTCTTTACTAAGTAACGGTACTCTTTCTTTTCAGATAAAAAATAAAAAAAGTTTGTAATTTACGGGGTCCTGAAACCGTACTGCTTCAGGATGTCCTGGCCTGCCGAAGAGAGCATGAACTGCTCGAATTCCTGGGCCACAGCCTTGTTCGTGCCTTCCTTGAGGATCGCTATCGAGTAGGTCTGGAGGTAGTTGTCCTTTTTTGGGATGGCGATTGTCTGGTAGGTTCCGCTCGCTGCTGCCGCTGCGGTGGACTCATAGACAAAGCCGGCGTCGACTTCACCGAGAGATACCTTGGTTGCAACGGACGGCTCGGAGGTTTCGTAGGAAACAACGTTTGCCATGGTCGCGGTCTTCCAGTCCTGGCCGTAGGTCGAGTTCGCGAGGTTTGCGATTGCCGCATTCGTTGCAATACCAACCGGTACCGTGTCAGCGGCCATTGCGATCTTCACACCGGGCTTCGAGAGGTCGGAGAGCGACTGGATGTTTGCCGGGTTCGAGGCCGGGAGGATGACGATCACGTAGTTGTAGCAGAGCGTCTTGACCGAGCTGTTGACGAAGAACCCTTCGTTTGTGAGCTGTTTGGTGTACTTCGGGCTCGCAGAGATGAAGACATCGGAGTATGCCCCGTTCTCAACCTGAGTGGTTAATGCCTGGGTGCCGTCAAGGTTGAAGACAACGTTGTGGCCCGGGTAGGCTGCGGTAAACGAGGGGCCGATGGTCTTTGACGCACCGGTCAGGGAAGCAGCCGTGTACGCGATAATGTTGCCGGACGATGCGGTGTACACTGCGGCCGGGGTTGCGGTCGGGGCGACCGTGGTCGGGGCTGCCGTTGCCGCGGTGGTTGCAACATACGTTGTGTCCGGGGTCGCGGGTGCAGTTGTTGCGGCTGTTGTGGCCGGTGTGGTGCTGGTCGTGCTCTGGGTGCAGCCGGCAAAGAGTGCCGCTGCAAGGAGGAGCGCGAAGATCATGCTGATGAGTGCAAGTCTTTTGGGTGTCAGTCTTCCGTTCATAACTTTCACAATCCGTTAAAAAGTTCCTTTATTGTAATTACCTTCCACCGAAAAGTAGTTAAAAATTATGTTTTATTAGCCGGGGGAAGTAACCAGTAATGGTTACCTGCCCGGCATATACAAAAAAAATACGGTCGTATCCGGGAGAGATGAGAGTGCTCCGGCACGAAACGTGCCGGTGGTGGCCCGGCCGGATAACCTGGGCGGGATTAATGCTGTTTCTGGATGGATCACCTCGCATGTGCAGGTATACCTGTTCCCGGAAAATCCCGCTGATCGTCCGGGAATATCCTGCCTGCCGGTATATTTGCCTGCCCGGATCATATCCCTTTTTCTTCAGGGGCTGGCAGGAACCGGATTTTTTCATACTCACCGCCCGGTGTTTGTGGTGAGCCTGACTTTTACGGAATCCTTGTCAATCTGTTCGGTTTCGAGGGTATATCCCCGACGCTCGGCTTCGACCTCGATCCAGGGCGGGACATGGCTGCATACGATATCGAGAACGAGAAAACCGCCGCTTTGTACAAACTGCTGGAGCACCTGCTTGCTCGAAATGTCGGGGCGTTTGCCCTGGACCTCCTTTATCGAGATAAAGAAGTTGCCCGGGGTTTTTTCTGCGGGCCCGGGGATTGCGGCCGCTTCGGGTTTTTTTACCGGGATGTTTGCCTTTTCTTCATCGGTCCATACGGAATCAAGGAACTCCACAGGTTTCCCGGCAATCTCCCAGAGCGTGCAGCCTGCTTTTTCCAGTTCGAAATACAGGGCCCCGCTTGCCGACCGGGTCACCACGACCCGGCAGTCGCGAAGGAACGCGGCGATACCGGCCGCAGCCGTGCGCATCCCTTTGAGACCCTGAGACGGATCGAGGACTACCGGCATTTCGCGCACCCGGGACCAGGTGCCGGCGCTGCGGCCAAAGACCACAAGCGTCCCCGGGTCGCCCAATCGTGCCGTTGTCCCGTCATCTCCGAGGATGACTGCAATCTCTTCTGCCATCATGCGCTTCCGTTTTTACTTTTTTTTAGATCGCCAGCCGTTCGACGATTTTGCCGCCTTCGATGTGCTCGTCCATGATCTCGGTCACATCGTCGGGTGTCACAGCGCCGTACCAGACATTGTCCGGGTACACGACTACGATGGGACCCTTATCGCAGATCCCAAAGCAGCCGGTGTTCGAGAGGAACACATCGCCGCCGATGTCCCGTTCTTCGATCTCTTCCATGAAGCGCGCCATGATGTCAACGCCCTCTTTTGAGTGACAGAATCCTTTCTGCTGCCCGTTCGCGCGGGAGCTGGTACAGACAAAGATGTGGTGTTTTGGTTTTTGCATGGTTTTACATCCCCTCCGGGGTACAGAATTCGCGTTTGATCTTCTGGCGGTACGTAGCGTATTTGTGGTTAAGGAGCGTGTTGGTGAACGTATCGAGGAATGCGAGCGTGCCCCGGTAACCCGCCGACAGGATTCGCTGTCCGCCCATCCGGTCGTGGATGGGATACCCTATGCGGAGGAGGGGGATATCGTGGCGCTCGGAAAGCATTTTGCCCCCCGAATGGCCGATTGCGATATTTACCCCGGCCCGGATTGCGGCGTCTTCGATTGACGCAAAGTCTGCTTCTTCGATGAGCACCGGTGGTTCGTCCGCGCCTTCTGTCAGCGGGATAAGCCTTTCTGCGAGCAGGCTGTTTTTCGAGCCGGTTGCTATGACTGCCGGCATCGCGCCGTTCTCGGCCAGGGTCGAGGTAAGTGCGTACACGAGCTCCGGTTCGCCGTACACGGCCGGCACGCCGTCCGCATCGTACTTGTGCGCGTCGGCCATGGCGTCCATGAGCCACCCGCGTTCGGTTACGAGCTCGTCCGGCACGGGGTTCCCGCTGATTTTGTGCAGGGTCTTCATGAAGAGATCCATATTTCCTAGGCCGATCGGGAGCGGCAGGTTCACGAGCGGGACATGGTACTCATCTTCGAGATATTTTCCCGGAGAGAGACTGTCCGGGCATGTCGAACCGAACTGGATGGTTACCGGCGCGCCCGTCATCTCCGCAATCGCCGCGGTCGGAGTTCCCCCGGGCGGGATCTTCTGGTACTTTCCGCCCCAGGGACGGTCGAGCGTCATGGAGATATCCGGGAGCAGCGTGTACTCAAGCCCCATAAGACCGAGGATCCGTTTGATCTCCCGGAGATCGGCCGGGCTGATGTTGGGCACGATTACGTTGATGCGCCGGTGGGACTGCGCGGGACGTGCATAGTAGGCAACAATCCCCCGGACCGCGGCCCAGTACCCTTCGGCATGGGTGCCGCTGTAGCTAGGTGTCGGTACCGGGACGATATCGATCCCGGAAATTTTTTTCTCTTCTATGTAGGACGCAACGATCCGGTCGATGTCCTCGCCCATCGTTTCGGCAAGGCAGGTGGTAAGGATCCCGAGCACCTTTGGCTGGTAGACCCGGATGACATTGTCCATTGCTTTTTTGAGATTTGCCTCGCCGCCGTGGATAGTCTGTTTCTCGTTTAGGGATGACGAGGCGATATCGACCGGTTCGTTGAAGTGCTCGACATTAAAGAGCCGCATGTACGTGCTGCAGCCCTGCGAGCCGTGGATGAGCACCATCGCGTTCTCGATCCCCTTGAACGCAACGACCCCGCCGATCGGCATGCACATGTTGCACTGGTTCTCGTTTGTCTCTTTTACCCGCCCCTGTGCCGGGGTTTGTGCCGCTGCTTCACTGGCCATGGGTGTTGCCTCCGGGAACGGGAGTGTGCAGGCATTTCCAGACCGGCGAACAGGTGGTGACATAGACCTCGCGGGCGAACCGGACCGCACCACTAAAGCCGGACAGGCCGTCTTTCCGGTCGTGGTTGTGGTCGACAAAGCCGATCCCGAGTTTGTAGGCAAGGAACCGTTCCTTGACGCCGCCGATCATGACATCAACGTGTTTTTCGAGCAGGAATTTTTCGAGCTCGGCAGGGTTTGCATCGTCGATGATGATCGTTCCTTCCGAGAGGATCCGGCTCATGTTCTCGTACTCGTCGACATTCCCGGTCTGGGTACCGGAGAGGACGATCTCCATGCCGAGGCCGCGGAGCTGGCGGATGATTGCAATTGCCTTGTAGGCGCCGCCCAGGTAGATCGCGGCGCGTTTGCCCCGCAGTTTCGCCCGGTATTTCTCGATCTCGGGGCGGATCCGTTTCATCTCGCGGGCGATCAGGGCCTCGGTGCGCTCCGTGATCGCGGGGTCATTATAGAACGCGGCAATCCGGCGCAGGCTCTCGGCGGTGTTCTCGGGCCCGAAGAAGTTCACGTCCATGTAGGGCGTGCCGAACGTGCGTTCGAGGTTCGAGGCAACCCAGTGCATCGAGCCGGTGCACTGGACGAGGTTGAGGCACGCAGACGGCGCCTTTTTAAGTGCCGCGACCGTGGAATCCCCGGTGAATGCCACGTTGATCTCAATGCCCATCTCGGCAAGGTAGCGGCGGGCAAGCCACATCTCCCCGGCGAGGTTGTACTCCCCGAGGAAGTTGACCTTCCGGGTCTTTTCGATAATCTCGCCCTCTTTTGGCCGGATCAGCGTGAGCAGGGCTTCTGCTGCCGCACGGTACCCGACGACCTTGTTTCCCGAGATAAACCCGCTCGACTCGACCGGGATTACTTCGGTGTGGTGCCGGGCGGATGCGGCTTTGCAGACCGCAACGATATCGTCGCCGATCATGCCCGAGACGCAGGTTGCGTAGACAAAGATGGCGGGAGGATGGTATTTTGCCACCAGCTCGTCGATACAGGCCGCCAGCTTCTTCTCGCCGCCGAAGATAACGTCTTTTTCTTTCATGTCGGTCGAGAAACTGGTTCGGAAAAGTTCCGAACCGCTCGACAGGCTTCCGCGGATATCCATCGTATAGGTCGCACAGCCGATCGGCCCGTGGACCAGGTGGACTGCATCGGTGACCGGGTTTAATACCACCCGGGCCCCGCAGAACACGCAGGCCCGCTGGCTGACCGAGCCGGCAAGGCTGTCCGTGGTGCAGTGGATGCGGGTCCGGCCCGTACCTGCGGTCTGGATGGAGTCCTGGCGCTCGGCGATGCACGCGGTCGCGCTGTTCGCGAGGGTGCACGATTCTTCCATGTGGTTTTCACCTCCTGTTCGTGTGAAATGTTCTTGTGGGTTTTTTGCTCTACAGGATCAGTTCGAAGTCCTCGTCAAGGGCGTCACGATCGCGGCGCTCGAGGAGCGCATCGCTGATCTGCTCGATTAAGCGCAGGCATCCGCGGTAACCGACAACCGGCATGAGCGGGTGGATTGCCCGGTCGAGGATGGGAAAACCAAACCGGACAAGAGGGATATCCTCTTTTCGTGCAATGTACTTCCCGTAACTCGTGCCGATCAACAGATCGACTTTTTCTTCACGGATCCATTCGTGGAGCTCGAAGAGATCGCCTTCGGCTTTGATTTTGCTTCCCGTTATGCCGGCATCGTCGAGCATTTTCTGGATGGTCGCCTCGAACTCTTTTCCCGGCGTACCGGTGAGCACGTATTTCGGGACAAGGCCCATCGTGATGGCAAATTCTGTCATCGCGATCACGTGGTCGGGATCGCCAAAGATCGCAACCGACTTTCCCTGGTAGTGGAAGTGGGTATCGATCAGCGTATCGATCACCTGGCCGCGTTCGACAGCAAGATCCCTGGGGATCTCGACGCCAAACCAGTCCTTTAAGGCCATGATGAAATCATCGGTAGCCTTGAGGCCGATCGGGAGTTTTAACGGGATGCCGGTGACGCCGCATTTCTCCTGGAGGAGATCGGCTGCTGCGTTCGATGCGAACGAACCAAGAGCGATTGTGAGCTCGGAGTTGCCCGAATCCCGGATCTCCGCGACTGTTGCCCCGCCATCCGGGTACATCTGGTACTTGTTCGTGAGCGGGGCGTCAAGCACACCGGACGTATCCGGGAACATAATCAGTTTGATCCCAAGGGCACTGACAATCCGCCGGATCTCGCGCATATCGCCGGGGTTGGTAAAGCCCGGGATGACATTGACCTGCTCCTTTTTCGTCTCGCCATCAGCCTGCGCCAGGTACGAGACCATCGATTTGCACATATTGGAGAAGCCCGTGATGTGCGAGCCCACGTAACTGGGGGTGTTCGTGTGGATGACGACCTTCCCTTCGGGGATCTCCGACTGCTTGATGATTGTTGAAACATCGTCCCCGATCGTCTCCGACAGGCAGGTTGTGTGGATAGCAATCACGTCCGGGTTGTAGATTTTAAAGATGTTTTTGATCGAGGTCTTGAGGTTCGATGCACCGCCAAAGACCGAGGCCCCTTCGGTAAACGAACTCGATGAGGCAAGCACCTGTTCGCGGAAGTGCCGTGTCAGGTGCATCCGGTGGTAGGCGCAGCAGCCCTGCGAGCCGTGGCTGTGAGGGAGACAGGCATGGATCCCGAGTGCCGCATACATTGCCCCGATGGGCTGGCAGGTTTTTGCCGGGTTGATTTTCCCGACCGTATGTTGGACGTGACCTTCCGGTACGCAGTCAAGCATTTGTCACACCGTCCTGTGATTTTTCTTCCGGTTCTTCCTTTCGTTCCCAGGGAGGAACGATCAGTTTCCATGCGGGCGTAGAGAGCGCATGGGCAACGTCGCGGGCGAAATTGATCGCACCGTCATACCCGGCATACGGGCCGGCATAATCGTACGAGTGCATCTGTTTTGCCGGTACGCCCATTTTCTCCGCGATATATTTGTCGCGGACGCCGGTGAAGACGATATCCGGTTTGAGTTTGTTGACCAGTTCCTCAAGCTCGTAGTGGTTGCAGTCATCGATCATGATGTCCCCGGTTTTCATGTCGGGATACATCCCTTCGTAGTAATCGAGCGGGACCTCTTTTTTCAAGGCCTCGAACTGCTCTTTTGTCATGTTGAGATACTCGTGGTTTTCCTTGTACAGTTTCTCGTCCGGTTTGAGGTGCAGTTCGGGAATGTTTTTCGAATCGGCATCGCTTTTTATGGTGGGGATGACCTGCCGGCCTTCATAGTCGTCGCGGTGGGCGAATTCGTAGCCTGCGACAACGACTTCCATGCCGAGATCTTTTAGCAGGTGCTGGTAGTGGTGGCTGCGCGACCCGCCGACAAAGGCAAACGCTTTCCTGCCCCGGCAGATCTTGCGGTACTGTTCGAGCACCGGTTCGATCCGGGCGGTTTCGCGGGCAATGACTTCTTCGGTCCGTTTTTCCAGTTCGGGATCGTTGAAGCATTTTGCCATCTGGCGCAGCGACTGGTTCGTTGCCTCGACTCCGATGAAGTTGATTTTGAGCCAGGGAATACCGTACTTGGTATTCATCATTTCGGCGATGTAGTTGATCGAGCGGTGGCACATGACCAGGTTTAAGTCTGCGAGGTGCAGGTTTTTGATATCGAGGTAACTCGAATCCCCGGTCAGTACGCAGTTGACCGTGTAGCCGCAGTCGTTTAGAATGCGCTCCTGCTCCCAGCCGTCGCCGCCGATGTTGTACTCACCGAGGATGTTTATCACGTGCCTGCCGGGTTTTTTCCCGGTTCCGGTCCCCACGATGTTCTGCATGATGTTGTTGTTTGCGATGTGGTGGCCTGCAGACTGGCTGACTCCTTTGTACCCTTCACAGTTGTATGCGAGGACCTGGATGCCGTGGCGTTCCTGTGCGGCTTTTGCAACGGCATTAAGATCGTCACCGATAAGACCGATAGGGCAGGTTGCGCAGATGTTAATCGCACGCGGGTGGAATGCTGCGACGACCTCGTCGATCATCTTTGCGAGTTTCTTTTCGCCGCCAAAGACGATATCCGGTTCCTGCATGTCGGTCGTAAAACACATCTGCCCGTAGATCTTGTCTTTCGGGGTCGTTGCATCCGCCCGTGCCTTGTTCCGCCGGGCTCCCCAGCTGTAATACCCGCAGCCGACCGGGCCGTGGGTGATCGTGAGCATATCCTTGATCGGGCCGACCACGACACCTTTGCACCCGGCATACGCACAGCCGCGCTGGGATATGATACCCGGGATGGTCCGGGTGTTTGCCTCGATCTGGGGACAGGATTCTTCCGCAACGGACTTGACGATAAGATGTTTTTTACGGTTTTTCTTTACCGTCTCCGGATACTGCGTATAGAGCTCTTCAAGAGTGGATTCTATTCCGTCCATGATGTTGTTTCACCTCCTTTCCTTACCAGATGGCTGCCTCGCCGGTCTCCCCGGTGCGGACACGGACTGCATCGGTCACCGGCAGGATAAAGATCGTCCCGTCCCCGATACCGTGATCCGTGTGATTGGCTTTTGTGATCGCTTCGACAATCCTTGGGACATCTTCGTCATGTGCAAGGACGGTAAAAAGCCGCCGCGGGAAAAACCGCGATCCGTCCAGGAACGCAGTGACCTGCCGTTCGGTTTCGTCCGTGTCGCTGAAATCGTCAACTCCCATGGAGAGAAGTTTCTGCCTGCAGTCTTCGATGACTGTGGGGTCCGTGATGAGTCTGCCCCGGCCAAGTACCTTGACCGCGGTAAAACCGGCAACGCCGGTTTCAACGAGCGCTTTTTTGGTTGCACCCGTTCTTTTCATCCGGACAATGGCCATGATCTCTTTCATCGCCATCTCCTCCTGATTATAGTCCCTTGGTGTTCCGTGAGATCGTGTAGACCTCTTCAACCGGACTCACGAAGATCTTGCCGTCCCCAAAGGTCCCGTTCGCCCCGGTCCGTCCCGTTTCAAGGACGATCTTGATGACCTTGTCCTTGTCTTCATCAGGAACGACCATGAGGATGAGAACCTTGGGGATCTCATCATAGACCATGCCGCCGATCTTGATCCCCTTTTGCTTGCCGCGGCCGACCACATCGACCATCGTTGCAGCGTTAAAGCCGGCTCCCGAGAGGTTTGCAAGGACTTCGTCTTTCTTTTCCGGTCGTACAATTGCCCGTATCAGTAACATGTTCCAGCCTCGTTGTCGCCAATTTTTTTTATGCACACATGAACTGTCTTTTCCGGTACCTTTCAGGAAATGGCATCCATGAACCCGTGCTGCATCATGAGCTCTTCAAGCCGGTCCTGCGTCATCGGTTTCGGGATGACGAACATCTTGTTTTCATCAATAGCCTTTGCCAGGTTCCGGTACTCGTTTGCCTGGTTTGACGTGGGATCGAAATCGATCACTGTCTTCTTGTTGATCTCGGCACGCTGGACAAGGTTGTCACGCGGGACAAAGTAGATCAGCTGCGACCCGAGTTCCTTTGCAAATGCCTCAAGAAGGGGCCGTTCGTTATCCACTTTACGGCTGTTGCAGATGATGCCCCCGAGCCGGACTTTCCCGTTTGTTGCGTATTTCTGGATACCTTTGGAGATGTTGTTTGCCGCATAGAGCGCCATGAGTTCCCCGGATGCAACGATATAGATCTCCTGCGCCTTGCCTTCACGGATCGGCATGGCGAACCCTCCGCACACCACATCGCCGAGCACATCGTAGAAGACATAGTTGAGATCGTCGGTGTACGCCCCGAGCGATTCAAGCAGGTTGATCGAGGTGATAATACCTCGTCCTGCACATCCGACACCGGGCTCAGGGCCTCCGGATTCTACGCACATCGTGTTCTTGAACCCGGGTTTTAGGATTGCATCGAGCTCGATGTCGTCGCCTTCGTCACGAAGCGTGTCGAGCACGGTCTTCTGGCAGAGCCCGTGCAGGAGCAGCCGTGTTGAATCTGCTTTCGGGTCGCAGCCAACGACCATGATCTTCTTGCCGGCCTCGGCCAGTGCCGCAACCGTGTTCTGCGTTGTGGTCGATTTGCCGATCCCGCCTTTTCCGTAAATTGCTACCTGTCGTTTCATTTTTTACATTCCTCCATTTCCACTTTTTCTTGCCTGATAGGTTTCCAAAATCGCCGGTCTTACCCGGGGATCCGGTATTTTTCAAATTCCCCTTACCTCGTGCAGCGATTGCCGGAGATCCGCGGTTTACCGGTACATCTCCGGAATCATTTCGGGAAGATCGGAGATCCCATCTCCCGCTGGCCGCCTTCGTCCAACTCCCGGTTCGGGACAGTGGGCTTTTCATACAGCATTACAGGGCTCGTGGATTGACCCGAAACCTGTGGTGCCGCATGTGAGCCTTTTCGTCATTCCGCCCAAGAGTAGATCGGCGACTTCAGATCTTCTGCAACGCCATATGGATCGCCCTGGAGCGACCCACAATACCCTGCCCCGCTCTGCCGCAGTACAGGTACACTCCTCTCGTGCGGCCGTAAAGTGAAGGCAAATCTGGTCTGTCGCATCATTCCTCCTTTTACACTAGATCATTACTTTACAAATATTTATATTTGATAGTAGGAACATTCCTTCTATCATAGTTAGATAATAAATAATGATCAATCAGGTAAAATGAAAAACGTCATTTTGAAAAGGTTACCAGCGTAATTCAGCGAAATGCTGCCCCGGATGGAGAATATACGATTACCAGATTAAATATACAACATTAATTTTACCGAAAAATAAGTACAATAACAATCCATATATCCTGCTGCTACCCTAGTATTGCTGCATAAACCGACAGTACGGCCGGGGATTTTTTATTTCCCGACCCTCTGTGGAGGAACAGACCCGCCCATGATCACCCGTCATCATCTGGCCCTTGCCCTGATGTGTGCCCTGATCGTCTGTAGTGTATTCTTTTTTTCAAATCCCGGCCTGATGCTCCTTGTCACGGCCGGCACCTGCATCGGCGTCCTGCTGCCGGATATCCACATGACCCGGCCAAAGCACTTCAAACTCCGTACCATCGCGTGGCTGATCGTGCAGTTCCCCCGCCGGATCTGCGCACCGCTCCTCTGCCGGATCTATGCGCATACGCATTACCCGGTACAGGATCCCGGTGACAAGCGGTTGATCCATTCCTTCCCGGGAGCACTCTTTGTTTTTGCATGCACAGCGGCACTTCTCCTTATCCCGGCATATATCATAGGAGATTCGTTTGTTACCCATGCGACCGTTGTATTTCTTGCCGGGGTCCTTCTTGGCATTTCCCTGCACCTGATCGAAGACCTCTGCACGCGGAAAGGAATCTTCCCCCTCTTCCCCTTTTCCCTGTGGACCATTGCCGGCTCCATCCGGCCCTGCGACAAGACCGACCCCCGGATCGGGCAGTACCACATCCAGCACTGCACGGTGCTGCTGGTTATTTTCGGGCTCGACAGCACCGGGTTCCTCGCCCCGCCCCTGTTTATGCTCCTCTCTGTTCTCGGTCTCTCGGTCTGCCTGGTTACAATGATCTGGCTCTCCGATGCGGCAGTCCGCCCGGCAAAACCCGACAATGAGGACCAGCGGCTGCCATTGCCAATAGAACAATAACAAAAAACCTACGCGAAAACCGGGCAGGAACAAAGAAAAACAGAATTCCCCGGGGGCGGGAATACCGTTACTCTTTTGGCCGGTAGCCCATTGCCTCGGCAAGGGCCACAAGTCCGGACAGCTGGTCTTCCTGTTTTT
>JAQWDG010000201.1 GCA_028705545.1 Methanoregula sp.
GATTCTGTCGAGATGTACCTGCGGAAATGCACGAGCAAATTCGATACCTCGTACTACCAGCACGAGATCCTCGAACCGCTCTCGCTTACCACTATTCTCCAGTCGCCGGTCGATTCGTTGAGCGGCGGCGAACTCCAGCGAGTCGCCATCGCCGCCTGCATCTCCCGCGATGCAGACCTCTATATCCTCGACGAGCCGAGCGCACATCTCGATGTCGAACAGCGGGTGAAAGTGACCCGGCTCATCAAGCACCATGCAGAGGGAAAGGCAGTTGCAATCATGGTCATCGACCACGACATCTACCTCATCGATATGATCAGCGAGCGGATCCTGGTCTTTGAAGGCGAACCGGGGATTAAAGGTACGGCTGTCGGCCCGTTTGCAATGCGGGACGGCATGAACCGGTTCTTAAAAGAGCTCGATGTCACGTTCCGCCGCGACCAGACCGGACGGCCCCGGATCAACAAGCCCGATTCTTTCCTCGACCGGGAGCAGAAGAGCACCGGCGAATATTACTATTACGCGGCAGACGACGAATAAAGAAAACTGCTGCTGCCGGATCGCACAGATCCGGGGATTGTTTTTTTTGCCCGGAATAAATCCCCCGTCCCGGGAAAATTGCTGCACCATAAGAAAAAAGATCCCGG
The DNA here is from genome assembly GCA_028705545.1 of Methanoregula sp. GTDB lineage: Archaea > Halobacteriota > Methanomicrobia > Methanomicrobiales > Methanospirillaceae > Methanoregula. Next base: position 648 of record JAQWDG010000201.1, read on the forward strand.
GGCACGCCGTACCGTTTTAGGGAAAAATTTCCGGTTGCAGAGGGATAACTCCAAAACGGAAGCCATCGACCGCCCCGACTTCCAAAAAAATTGGTCGCCCCCACCTGTCGGTTCGCAAAAAACCGATCGATCCGATCATTTCCAAAATTGATCGGTCCGACCCCCCCACACAGGTTGAAGGCCGCCTCCACACATTCCTGCATGTTTTCCGGAAAATTTCCGATCACAGTCTGCGAATTTACAAAAATGTTGGCACGATCTGCTGAGAATTTTCTAAAAACCTTGATCCCGCTGTTGAGGATTTTTAAAAATTCCCAATCGCGTTGCTCCGGTTTTTCTAAAAAGCGCAATACAGGTGCTGGCAATTATCAGAAAAGATCGGCATCGTCCCCTCCCCCAGAATGCCTTGCCCACAAATAATCACCACAGTATTCCGACGGAAACTTGTTGGATTGTGCGTTTTTTCACGGAAAATGCCCGGGTTCGGATCCGCGGATTTTCCAAAATCCATGATCGTGTTTCTGAGGATTTTAAAAAAAACGTGATGGGGTTGCGGAGGATTTTCCAAAAACCTTAATCGCACAGCTCCGGATTTTCTAAAAAGCATGGTCCCGCGGCTCGGGATTTTTTTTACCTCCTGTCCGGACCGGGCTATTTAAAAAAAAGTCCGGACAGGGTGCCTGAAATTGTTTTTTAAAAACCCTGATGTAGTCGCGGGCCGGCAACACATGACAAAAAATCCGCCCGCCTGCTTAAGAATTCAAAAAAAAAACGGAAGGTCACCCAACCTTAAAAAAACCGGTCGCCCCCTCCCCCCCAATTGTCCCTCTGAAAAATAACCGGTCAGACCGATCGATCGCAGAGATCGGTCGGGGCGGCCTCTTTGTCACGGTTTCCCAACCGGTATTTTGCGTAAACGTTCAGACGAGACAGGGGGATCGGGCCGATCGCTTCCAAAATCGATCGGTCCGGCCGATCTCACACATTGGTCGGGCCGACCAACTCCACCTCACAGATTGAATGCAGCCCCCCACCCTCACTTGACGGTTCGCAAAAAAACCGATCGGGCCGGTCGATCTCGCTGATCGCTCAGGGCCGGTTATAATGTACAAACAGCAGGAAACTGCCCGCTATGCAGTTCGTGTCCAGGATCCCGACGGACAGGTACGTTTTGCCCAACCGGAATTGGTCCAAAAAACAAAAAAAAGAAACTATGATACCAGAAACCCGGTTACTGGTTCTGGACTTTGGTGATGTTGACCAGTTTTATCGTAAAGGTCAGGTTCTGGCCGACGAGCGGATTGTTGGCATCGATCGTCACCGTCTTTGGCGTCACATTGACGACCGTGATCCTGCTGTTTGAATTGGTAACCCGGTCGTGGATAATATACGCCTGGCCGGCAACAAACGTAACATTTTCCAGCGGGCCGGTGCGGTTGATGGTCTGGACAAGGCCCGGGTCATAAGTCCCGTAGGCTTTTTCCGACGGGAGCGTTACGGTCTTTTCCGAATTCAGTGCCATGCCGGAGACGGCATCTGCAAACCCGGGGATGATCGTCGAGTTGCCGAGCGTAAAGACGAGCGGGGCTGAAGCGTTCACGTTCGAATCAAAGACCGTGCCGTTGTCGAGTGTCCCGGTATAATAAACGCCGACAATATCGCCTTTTGTCGCAATCTGCGGCGTGAGGAGGGAATAGGCTCCCAGTGCCGCAATGATCAGGACGACCGCAACTCCCACAGCTATTATCAGTTCTTTCCGGTGATTCTTCTTTTCAGTGTTTTTCTCAGGCCCCTTTTCTGCACCTGTAGTACCCTTATTTTCGGGAACATTCTCTTTTTTTTCTTCAGGCACAGTTGTTTCGGCCGGTTTTTCGGTATCGGTCATTTTGTAACCCTCCTTTGACAATATGATGCCCTAGAGCTTGGCGCTCTATGGGAAAAAGTATGTGGGTCACCCTGATGCAGGGAATGGGAAAATGCCGGTGTCCGGCCCATGCCACATTATTAGAAATATACCCCCAATGAGGAAAAACAGGAAACGTATGCAAAAACCGGATCCGTATGTTTATGCAAACATCCGGCCTTCGAGATCGGCAACAGGCTTTGAGAAATCCAGCCTGACCTTCTCGATTGCTGCCAGGAAATCTTCGCGGGTGATTGATTCCCGCTCGTTCCGTATCGCAAACATCCCGGCCTCCATGCAGACTGCACGGAGGTCCGCCCCGTTCCGGCCCTCGGTCAGGGACGCGACCTCGACAAGGTTAACCGAATCGTCAATTGTCAGCGAACGGGTATGGACTTTCAGGATCGAGAGCCGGCCCTCTTCATCGGGGAGAGGGATCTCGATAATCCGGTCGAACCGGCCGGGCCGGAGCAGAGCCTTGTCGAGGATATCGATCCGGTTTGTCGCGCCGATGATCTTCACGTCGCCCCGGGTCTCAAAGCCGTCCATGCCCGCAAGAAGCTGCATGAGCGTGCGCTGGACTTCGCGGTCCCCGGAGGTATTGGCCTCGGTCCGGCTCGCTCCTACCGCATCGATCTCATCGATGAAAATGATGGTCGGGGATTTTTTCTTTGCCAGATCGAAGAGCTCGCGGACAAGCCGGGCTCCTTCGCCAATGTACTTCTGGACGAGCTCGCTTCCCACGACCCGCATGAAGTGGGCGTTCGTCTCATGGGCGACCGCCTTTGCAAGGAGCGTCTTTCCCGTCCCCGGCGGGCCATAGAGCAGCACGCCCTTGGGCGGCTCGATCCCGATCCGGGTAAAGAGCTCGGGGCGTTTTAAGGGGAGCTCGACTGCTTCTCGGATCTCGTTTATCTGGTCGGAGAGACCCCCGATGTCAGAATAATTCTCCTGCGGGGAGTCCACGAGCTCCATCCCGTACACCTGTGCGTCAAAGGATCCGGGGAGCACTTCCACGATGGCAAGAGACTGCTGGTTGAGCGTGCACCGGGCGCCGGCCTTTAAATCATCCTGGTTGATGCTCGGCGAGGTCCGGACCAGGAATTTTGGCCCGGCGCTGCTCCGCACGATGACCCGGGATGAATCGACCACGTCCACCAC
>JAQWDG010000021.1 GCA_028705545.1 Methanoregula sp.
ACCCATAAATAGTTCACCGTTTTGTTACTATAGGTAGTCATATTATTACCGGTAGCCAAAGTATAAGTTACCTTACTCATATCCACGCCATTCCCACCAGCAGCAAGCTGCAGATAGAAGGTCACATTGGAAATCGCCGTACCAGCATCATTTGCTTCCACACTTACCGGCCCTGACAATTCAACGGCCGAAGTAGTCTGCTGTACACTCGTGTGCACGGTCTCCTGTGCCTTCTGGGTCGTGAAGAACCCGGCACCGAGTACCACATAGGAGAACACTGCCGCAACGACAACGAATGCGATCAACACAATCGCTGCCTCAAGGCCAGTGAACCCATTATCGTTATTTTTATGCGAACTCATGAATTCACCTTCGTGATTTTAGTAGACACTAGTCGGTACCAGCGTCTCTACACTGTTAAAAGGTATTATTTGTATATATAGATTTGTGAAAAATCAGAAATCCTTTGAGCAGTTTTTTAAATTTTTAGGGGGGATCTGTGTTTGGATGCAAGTTAAACCATTTTTAGATTATATTCAAGAATATACTAAATCCAAACTCACACATTATCCATTTTAATGTTTGAACAATCAAATACTAAATTACCTGCCTTATGGATAAAAAAGACATCACCTATATCGTTGCGGCTTTTTGTATTATTCTTGTTATAGCGTTTGTGATCAAACCACTGGCAACCGGCCAGCCGGTCAATACCGGTATTCCTGTGGCAGCCACTACAGAGCCCATTATAACTGAGACCCCTCTGGTGGTATATGCTAATACTACAAGTATTGCAGTAACCTCTTCCCCGACACCAAAACCGACAACGTGGAACCAGAAAGCCCAGACAATCGGCTTTGTTAATCCGGATACCTACCATCTCTCCACAAATTCATCACTTCCGCAGGGGACCAGGATCAACGCAACCCCCCCGGATATTAACCGGACCGTATACGCAACGATATCCGGGAAGTACGGCGGAACCACCCAGATCATTAATATCCCCTTCCCGTACTGGGAACTGTCTTATACGATAGATCCGATGATTGGTCCGATGTCCGGGCCTGCTATTGTTTCCCAACAAATTACCCCAACTCTGGGTAATGAGGTATCACGCAGCGGGATTCAGGGATCCTATGGCGCTGTAACCCCGGTGTTTTCTATACAGGTTATGGATGCGACCGACCCTAACCGCATTGTACGGAGTATTACACCCCCCGGGGGGATTGATCCCAACCTATGGGAGGGCATCAAACCGACAACACCGGCGGTGACAACCCGTCCTAAGTATGCAGAAACCGCAGCGACACCCACTCCCAGCAATACCGACCCGCGACCGTGGACAGAAAAATTCTATGAAGGACAGAGGAGCTATTATTTCATTATCAACTCCCAGTATCTCAATTCTTACACAATTAAGATCCTTGTCCCGACAAAATATATCGGTAAATATTAGAGATGATTGGGGTCCTATTTATCCAGGGACGTCAGAGGTTATAGGAAATTACGATTAGGAGGTATCAATACGATAAGATTCCCCCGATATTTTTTATAGCGATACCTGCTGATTGCTAAAAAAATTTCCTGTTTTACGAGAAGAAGAAATCCAATAAAAAGTATTTTTGTGTTTATTAACCGCACTATTCTGATCTTAATCGAGTTTCCGTTTCCCCATGGACTCGATGTACATGATCTCTTTTCCAACCTCAAGAGTACCCTTCTTATCTTCAGGAATGGCAATCTCAAAATTGGAGTAGTCTTTCATGTCCATAAGCTGGGCCATATCACCGGCAATGGAGATGACCTGACCGCTCTTTCTCTCGACAACCGGGACATAGGTCTTTGCGGAGACCGGTGAGACAATGGAACGCTTGACGCCATCAAAAAGCCCGACCGCATCGATCCGTGCTTTTGCCGCGCCATGTTTCCCGGGCTTTGAAGTCGCAAGTCCGACAACCCTGCACGGTTCATCGTCGATGACAATATACCGTCCTTCTTTTATCTTTCCGATTTCAGTCTGTTCCTTCATTTACCTTCACATCCGTTAAAACGTAACCATATTGTAAGTGCAGAAGTAATTTATCTTTATTGCCTTACATAAATACAACGCTGACAGCATTTAGAGGTTTTTGTCATTATGGCCTTCCTTTCTGCCTGTAAGGAAATTGCAAGCCTTGTCCGTGAGAATATCCGCCCGCTGGTGGGATCACCGGAAGGCGGCAAGGTCCTCCATATGGGAGCGGACCGCACCCCTACCGAGAAGATCGATCAGGTTGCCGAAGACTGCGTGCTTGGGTATATCCGGGAACACGAATTGTGTTCCCTTGTCATCAGCGAAGAGGCCGGGAAGGTACCGGTTGAAGGAGGGGAAGGGACGATATTTCTCGATCCTGTCGATGGGACATACAACGCTGTCGCCGGCATACCCTTTTATGCACTCTCGCTTGCATGGGCAAAAGACGGCATCGTGGAGCAGGCGTTCGTGCAGGATCTCGCAACCACGGAGACTTTTACTGCAATCCGGGGAAAACATGCACGCTGCAACGGCAAATCCATCCATGTCTCATCCACGTCACGGCTGGACCATTCCGCAATGAGTGTGTATGGCAGGAAATTCGACCCGACCCGGATGATGCAGCTCGGCCATAAAATCCGGCGCTGGCGTCTCCTCGGGGCATCTGCACTCGAACTCTCCTATATCGGTGCAGGGCGGATCGATGGCTTTGTTGACCTGCGGGGCACGCTTCGGATAACCGATGCAGCGGCCGGGATGCTGATCTGTACCGAAGCCGGGGGCCAGGTTTCCGATCTCAATGGGGACCCATTAGACTTTCCCGAGGAAGTAACCGTGGGGCGGTGCATTATTGCGACAAACGGTGTGCTCCACCACAAGGTGATCGAGTATCTGCGGTGATATACCATGAAGTGCCTGCTTGTTTCACGTATCGACCTGCCCGGAGCAATCTCCTGTGTCCGGCAGATAAAAAAGGCGCTCCAGAAATCCGGCGTTGAGGTCATAATCGAGAAAGATACCGCCGAATGCCTTGGTGAACCCGGAGTCCCGTGCAGCAAGGCCACGGCCGATGCAGCCGTGGTAATTGGCGGCGATGGTACGATCCTGCGCACCGTCCAGCAGCTTACAAAACAGATCCCGATCATCGGGATCAACCACGGGGAGGTCGGGTTCCTTGCGGATCTCGAACCAGATGATGCATGGGAATTCATACGGACACTTGTCTCCGGTTTTGAAGTGGAAAAACGGATGCGGCTTTCGCTCTTCATGAACGACCAGCCTCTCGGCGATGCCTTAAATGAGGCACTCATTGTTACGACACGCCCGGCAAAGATGCTCCGGTTCTCGATCATCATCGATGGCAGGATCTCCGAGCAGTTCCGTTCGGACGGACTTCTGGTCAGCACTCCCACGGGCTCCACAGCATATGCAATGAGCGCCGGGGGACCGATCGTAGATCCCCGTATCGAAGGATTTCTTGTCGTCCCGCTCGCACCGTATATGCTCTCGTCCCGCCCTCACTTCATCGGCAGCGACCGGAGGCTCGAGATACGGCTTGAAAGTTCCAAGCCGGCAAAACTGGTGATCGACGGGCAAAAGACGGTGGAACTGGGAACTACTGCTACTCTTGCGGTGAAAAGATCGGAGCAGCCGGCGCTCTTTATCGATGCCTACCGCAATTTCTTTGAAAAAGTGGATGAAAAACTACGGAAACTCTGAAGCAGCATACGTGCCGTTTAAAAAAAGAAAGAACAAGCCTTTTCTTTAAAGGCGTCCCCATTCTTTGTTACGAAGGTGGTTTCCCGTGCAGGTCTCCATGAAACTCGAAATGAAAGACTCTCCCGGACAACTCGTCGCAGCACTTAAACCGATCTCGGATGTCGGGGGAAACATCATCGCGGTCATCCACCACCGCGAGCCGGATTCAGATACCCATACGTTAAACGTGCAGATCGTGCTCGCCCTTCCTGAAGGACGTCTCGACAAACTCGTTACCCTCCTAAAAGAACAGGGTGTCCACATCCAGCGGATAGGAAAGGAGCGCCTGCTCTACAAACGCACCGTGATCCTGATCGGCCACCTGATGCATACGGACCTTTCCGATACGGTCGACCGTATCGATTCCACGGGATTTGCGGAAGTCTGCGAGATCTCGATGAGCATGCCTGCCATCAATGAACGTTCGACATCAAGGGTTACGCTTAAGGCCACAAACCGGGTGGATATGGAATCAGCGCTTGCCGTACTCAGGAAGGTCTCCGCCGAGAAATCACTCCTGTTGATCGAGCCGCTGGAGGAGACTGCATGAAGGCTGCCTTAATCGGCCTTGGTTCGGTGGGACGCGGCGTTGCGGAGATGATCGCCCAGAAGAAACCCGGCATTACCCTCACGGGTATCGCAGATTCAAAGAGCGGGCGCATCTGCAATGAAGGGATCGATATCGCCGCAGTGCTTGAGACCAAACGTACTTCCGGCTTCTGCGGTGACACGGCGATCTCCGCACATGACGTGATCACAAACGCAGACTACGATGTCCTCATCGAGGTAACCCCGACAAATGCACTCACCGGGGAGCCGGCACTCGGGTATATCCGGGCGGCCCTTCTACGGAAAAAGCATATCGTTACTTCGAACAAGGGACCAATCGCCCTCGCCTATAAAGAACTCTCGGCACTGGCAAAAAAGAACGGCGTGGCACTGAGGTACGAGGCAACAGTTGGCGGGGCTATTCCGATCATGCACACGCTGGAGGACGGCCTGTGCGGGAACGAGATCGTTGCCGTCCGCGGCGTGCTTAACGGGACCTGCAATTACATTTTAACAAGGATGGCCGCAGAAGGACTCACGTACGAACAGGCGCTCATGGAGGCCCGGGAGATGGGCTATGCCGAGGCAGACCCCACGTACGATGTGAAGGGGATCGATGCGGCGATAAAACTGGTGATCCTCGCAAATACGATCTGGGGCAACGGGACAAAACTGGACGATGTAGATGTGACCGGCATCGACCTGCTTACACCGGACGCCCTGAGGCTTGCAGAAAACGGGGACTGCACAATCCGGTTGATTGCCGAAGCAATCCCGGCAAAGAAGATCCTCCGGGTTTCCCCGCGGTTGATCGCAAAGGACCACTCTCTTGTTATCGAAGGATCGCTCAATGCAATTACCCTCGAGACCGACATGGCAAAGGAGATCACGCTGATCGGGAAAGGAGCCGGGTCGGTCGAGACGGCAAGCGCTATCATCGGCGATATCCTGTACATCCGCGACCACTATGACCGGCGTGCTTGAACACCGTAGGGAATACCTGCGCCTGATGCGCCAGTTCACGCAGGATGCCGGTTTTTTTACGGTAACCGATATCCAGAAGGCAGCCGGTATTCCCCGGAGTACTGCGCAGGACTGGGTGACCCGGCTTGTCCGCGAAGGTTGTGTCGTGGTCCGGAAAGAAAAATCCGGGCGGGCCGCTGCAAGGTATGCTGCAATTTCTGCTGTTCCGCAGAGCACCTGCCGGCGAATCTTTACAACCACCGACGGGGACCGGGTCGAGATCTTCCACGAGTGCCTGAGCGGAGCGTGTGCGGCGTTCTGCGGTTTCCACCATGCCCGGGCGGGGGGCATCCTCACCAGCGTCCGCCGGGACGGAACACTCCTGCGCGAATGCGCCCGGGCCGGGAGCGCAAAGATCGAGATCGGGCTCCCTCCTAGTGCAGCGGTTGGGGTTGCCGGTATATCTGTCGAGGGAGACCGGATTGTCCAGCGGATCCGCAGCATCGGGGGACCGGCATATTCGCTGACGGACATGATGTCCCGCGCCGACGGGGTTATCCAGGTCCGATCCGGTATCCGGGACGGGATCGTGGAAGGCCTCGTGAGTACGCAGGCACTTGCTCACCTGACCATAGGAGTCGACGATACCGATACACCGGACGGGGGTGCCACGTTTGCCCTTGCCCTTGCCCTCCTCACACGGCTGACCCTCGAAAAAGGTGTGATGCCGATCAGCCACCATGTCGTGATGCTCTGCGAGAATATTACCGAAAAGACTGCCGGAAATTCGGCGAGTTACATCGAACTTGCAGTGCCGCCGTCACGGATCGAACGGGTGATAGCAAAGGCTCGGGAGTTTGTGGAAAACGAAGCGCTCTCTCCTGAATGGGGCATTGCGGTATACCGGGGTATGACGATCCCGCCGATACTTCGCGAATACGGAAAGCAGGTGCGTGAGACCGAGGTAAACAGAGGCCGGGCTGAAGAAATTGCAGGGAAAACTGGGATTATGCTGTACGGGGGCAACGGGGTGATCGGGGCGCTCGGCGCTGTTGCGCTGGCCCGGCTGCCGCACGAGATCCAGCTGGATCCATCGCGGAATATTGTCTGAGTACGGTCGAAGTACCAGTGCGGGTTCCGAAATTACCGGGAAATACGGGATCCCGGCCTTTCTGGTAAATCGTCTGGCGTAACAGGGACAAATAAACAATCTGTCAAAGGTAACTTTCCTTAAAATAATGAAATACCCACAGGCTCTGTTCCCTGTGCAGTACAACCGGTTTCACTAAACAGGAAAAAACCCGGATAACCCTGCAAACTATACACCGTCAATTCACGGTGCAGAAGAAAAAAGAGGTTGATTTAGTTAGACTTGGATGCGAGATCAACATCTTCTTTCTTGATCGTCTTTCTGCCGGCGTGCTCAGCGAGCTTGTTGGCTTCCTTGGTGAGCTGGGCGATGTATTTTTCTGCCTTTGCTACAAGTGCCTCAGCTGCATCGCTGCCCACTCTTTCGGCTCCGTTCTTCTTTGCAATCCGTACAACAGCGGCGATTGGTAAATCTGCCATTTTCTTTCCTCAAAAAGAAAGTCTCTCGTCACATATAAAAACTTTCCGGGAAAATACTGCATATTGAGCACCAAAACGCGTTTGGAAGGCATGGAGAACCGTATAGGGAAAACGCGCTTCAGTTTTGCGCAGAATATTTTTAAATCGTTTTTATCGGGTTATTCTGGGAAATGGGGCTCTTAAACGGGCGAAATTTTATTCCAACAATGCTGCTGCGAGCATTAGCGCATTGGCGTAATCTTTTTGGGCGCGCGAGGTATCTACAAATATTTTATCGAGATTTACGACCGGCGCCCCATGCCCATGCCCGGCTCCCAAAAAGGCGAGTGTCCGAAAGACCAGGTTGCCGGAGATCCCATCCGGTGCGATGATGATCCCGCAGGTCTTTACCGCGTCCTCGATCAGGATCTCGTAATGCACAGCATCGCCCAGTTTTGCCACGAGTTCGGCATCGGCCATGGTCCGGTCCACCACCGGGTGCCTTCCGAGATCCCCCAATCTCCCGCCGGAGAGAATCCCGGCCTTTTCGGGAAGGCCGAACTTCTTTGCAATCGCCCTGCCCTTTGCAACAAGGGCAAGCTTGTCTGCTACCGTCCATCCCTCATCGATCCCGACCGGGCCAAAGAGGAACTTTTTCCCGTCAGCGGTCTCAAGCAGGGCGATGCGTTCAAGGTGATCGACTCCTGCACCTTTTTTAAGGGCCGCAAGGGTTGTATTTGCCGGCAGTGTCCCGCGGACCGCTGCACCGATCGTACCGTCCATCAAATCGGAGACGAGCGCCTTTTCCGGTTCGCAGCTTTCGCGAAGCGTGATATTGGCATGGCCAGCCGGCACCCGGACTGCCCCGGGCCGGCAGTAACAGGCAATATCGCAGAGGAGATCGACCCGGCAGGCACTTGCAATGACCCGGTCCGCGTCTTCTGCCGCACCGATCCCGATCGTTTTTCCCTTCTGCGTCATGACTCTTCCGGGGTAAGGCAGGTGATCCCGTTTGTAATAAAGTCAAAGACCTCCGCCTCGTTCCCATCGTACTTAACCCGGAGCCGGCGCGTGGAATCGACGGTGCCGATCTCCCGTGCGGTCATGCCGACAGCCGCAAAACGCCGGATGAGTTCGTCCACGTTCTCCTTTTTTGCGGTCAGGACAAAGCCCATGCCGGGGTACATCTTCACCCACTGCTCGAATGTCATGTGGTTCGCCGCAAGGTCGGGCTTTGGCACGTTGCCGAGGTCGATCTCCGCCCCTTTCCCGCTCACTTCGAGAAGCATCCCGATCGTACCGATAAGCCCCGGGTTGCTGATGTCCTTTCCTGCGGTGACCAGGTGGTCGCGCCCGATCTCTTCAAGGAGCGCAATCTGTGCCCGGACATGGGCGGCGGACTTCATGGTGACCGAATCCCAGTTGAGGGCGCAGGACGGGTGGACCCGGCCGACCAGGTCGATGGCGGCGATAATGCGATCCCCGTCCTCGGCTTTGTTCGAGTAGATGATACCGTCGAGCCGGGCTGAACCGAGGATCGCGACATCGATCACGCTGTAGGGGGCATCCGGGTGGAGGTGGCCGCCTACGATTGGCACGCCGAACTGGGCAGAGGCGTCGTGCATGCCCTTTACCACCAGCTCGTGGGTGTGAGTGTTCTTTGGCATCGAAAAGATATCCACCATCGCGATCGGCTTTCCGCCCATCGCCGCAATGTCATGGACGTTCACGAGCACCGAGCAGTAGCCGGCCCAGTACGGATCGGCCTCCATGAGCCGGCTCCAGATGCCGTCGGCGGCAAGGAGCAGGGCCTCGTGGTTGTGTTCGATCACCGCCGCATCCTCGCCAAACGAGGCGACGACATGGGGCGCTTCGATCCTGAGCGCCTTTACCATCTCGCCGATGGCATGTTTCCTCCTCACACCTTCGTATTCCCTGACCACCTGCGCGATCTTTGTCGTGGAACAGTCTGAAACCACCGTAGTCACCCGGTATATTGAAAAATAAATTCTTGTACGCTATGTGTGGGCTCATCAGAGATAATTTATTTGATGGGGGGTCGATTTTTGTAAACATGGAGTGGGCAGAGAAGTACCGTCCCGAACACCTCGCGGATATCGTCGGCAACAGCACGGCCGTCCGCCAGATGGCAGAATGGGCGAAAAACTGGACGTTCCGGTCAAAACCCCTGCTTCTCTACGGGAAGCCGGGGATCGGAAAGACCACCTCAGCCCACGCGCTCGCCCGGGACATGGACTGGGAAGTAATCGAGCTCAACGCAAGCGACCAGCGGACAGCAGGCGTGATCGAACGGATTGCCGGTGCCGGGAGTACGACCGCAAGCCTGACCGGCTCCTCACGGAAACTTATCGTGATGGACGAGGCGGACAACCTGCAGGGCACGGCCGACCGGGGCGGGGCAAAGGCGATCATCGAGTGCATCAAAAACGCCCGCCAGCCCATGATCCTCATTGCAAACGATCTGTACGGCCTCTCCCCCGAACTCCGGCTCCGCTGCGAGCCGGTCCAGTTCAGGGCTATTCCGGCCCGGTCGATTGCTCCCCGGCTAAAATATATCTGTTCGGCCGAAAAGATTGCCTGCTCGGAGGGTGCAATCCATGGGATTGCCGAGAGCGCAGCCGGGGATGTCCGTGCGGCAGTGAACATGCTCTACGCTTCTGCCATCGGGCGGACATCTCTTGCCGACGACCAGGTGCACACCTCACAAAAAGACGAACGGGTATCGATCTTTACCCTGGTCTCCGCGGTCTTTTCAAAGACGCCCGACGAGGAACTCCTCCGGCTCTCCTACGACGTGGACGATACACCGGAGAACATCGAGCAGTGGGTGGAGGGAAACGTCCACTTCATCCCCGATGTCCCTTCAGTGGCCAAAGCCTACCGCTCGCTTGCCCGGGCCGACGAGTACATCGGCTACACCTACCGGCGCCAGTACCATACGCTCTGGCGGTACGCGACCGCAGTGATGCTCCTCGGGGTTGCCGATGCCGCCGGGGGCCGGGGCATCCACGCCCGGATCATGCCCCCCGAGCGCTGGCAGAAGATGTCAACGGCTAAAAAGCAGAAGGCAATCCGGTATGCCGTGCTCTCGCGCCTTGCCGCAACCATGCAGCTCCCGCAGGACACCCTGCGCGAGAAGTATCTCGAAACGGTTTCGCTGCTTGTGGAGCACGACCCCGAAACCTACGCAAAGGAGCTCATGCTCGACGCAGACGGGCTCAACTTCTTCTTAAACGATCGTTCCCGGGCCCAGGAAATTATCCGGGGGCTTGCGAAAAAGGAGCGGGAGCAGGAAACCGAACAGAAAAAGAAGGTAAAGAAAGCAAAACCTGCGGAAAAGGCCGAAGTACCTCCAGCCGCCGAAGTTCCCCCGGTTCCTCCAAAGGAGCCTGAGCCCCCGGCACCCGAAACAAAACCCGAGCCGGCAGACGGGCCCGGCACAAGAAAAAAGCCACCGGCCACCCAGTCAACACTCTTTTGACGGTTTTTTTTTTAAGTGCGCCTGCGATAATAGTGGAGCGGCACGCCGCAGTCCACGACTTCGCCCCCATCGCCGTACCCTTCAAAACCCAGGTGATAGACCACGAGGTCGCAGTCGATTTGTTCTGCAAGTGCGATAAGCGGAGGGATCATCTCTTCTGCCGGCCGGATCGCATAGATGACATCGGCCCCGGCATAGTGCGAAAGGTCGGGCTCAAAAATATCGTCCCGGAAAAACGGGATTCCTGCCGGCAGGACGCACGGGTGGATATCGACTGCCCGGACCGGGATTCCTGCGTCACGGATTTGCAGGGCAGCGTCCGGGTTGTTCCCGATCCCCGCTTCGACAGGGGTTTTGTAGCGGGCTGCTATATAGGCACCGACGCAGTGCTCAATATGTTTAAACCCGGCCATCCCATAGAATAATGCGATGCGGCTCAATATTTTTTGGGATCAGCTCTCTCCCGAAGGCCTGCAGCTGCCGGTAGGAAGAATGATCGCGTCGGTTACCGGTATCCCCGCGGTGGTCGTGGAGAACCCGGTCCGTATCATGGGCTTTGTAAACGCGAGGAAACAGATCGACGCACAGGTACAGCTCGATCACCTCGCTGCCTATACGCACCAGCACCGGATGGACGACCCCGTCCTTTTAGTCGTTACCCAGGACCTCTTTAACCCCGGGCATTCCTCTCTCTTTGGCCTTGCCCGGGAGCAGGAAGGGGTAGCAGTGGTCTCGACCGCCCGGCTCACAAACGAGTTCTACGGGCTTCCCGCAAGCGACGATGCCCTGATCGACCGGCTGGTGACCGAGGGAGCCCACGAGGTCGGCCACCTGCTCGGCCTCTCCCACTGCAAAAACCACGAATGCATCATGTTCTGCCCGGACACCCTCGACGAGCTCGATGGCAAGAAGAAAGCGTTCTGCGGGAGCTGCCAGAAACTGCTCGATGCGCAGCAGCAGTGCCGGATCGACCAGATCTGATCTTTTTTTTTCACAAACGATTATCTGGTGCGGGCGTCAACGGTCAGCATAACCGCCGCCTGCGGGCGGGACTCCCGGGAAGGTACCATGTTCAGCCGTGTCCTTGTAGCCACTGATTTTTCGTTTCACTCAGACCGGGTGCTGGAATGTATCGGCGGGATCCCGGGGCTGGAGGAGATTGTCCTTGCCCATGTTCCTGCGGGCGGGCCGGATAATGATCCGGCTGCCGGAGAGAAACTCAAAAAAAAGGCCGCTATTCTAGGGATGTCCGGCATCCCGGTCCGGCCCATCCTTGTACAGGTGAAAGCCGGGGACACCGCAGATGCAATCGTCAGTGCTGCGGCACAGGAGCGTGCCTCGCTTATCGTGATGGGAGCAAGGGGAACGAACCTGTTGCGCACGCTTATTCTGGGCAGCGTCTCCCGCGGCGTAATAGAAACCAGCACGACCGATGTCCTCGTCCTGCACTTCAAAGGCGAGGACGCTCCCGATCCTTCCGCGATGGAGCCATTCTGTAAAAACATCTTTTTTAAAATTCTCTGCCCGGTGGACTTTTCAAAACCCACTGCCGATCTCCTCACATTCCTCTCAGACCTGCCGCTCAAGAGGGAGGTGATCCTCCTCCATGTACTGCCTGTACCTGCATTCGATAAGGACAGCGATGCACTGGAGATGGAAGCATCTGCAAAACTGGGGGAACTAAAAAGTGCATATTTCCACACGGGCTGGGTGCGCACGCTGGTCCGGCACGGCGATCCGGTCCGGGAGATCGCAGACTGTGCCCAGAAAGAGGACGTTTCGTTAATTACGATCTCCCGGTACGGGAGCAGGGATTATGCCACAAACATCCCGCTCGGCAGGATCGCTGCGGGTGTGGCAGAACGGGTACAGCGCCCGGTTCTCGTCCGCTATCCCCTCCTCCACCTGGACGTGACCGTCCGCGAACTCGCCCCTGCTGAATTTTCTCTTGCAGAACAGGTCTGGTCCGGCTACCGCCAACAGAAAGCAGATCCGGCCACCGACCGGATCTTTGCGGTCTTTGTCGAAGGATTGCCGGCTGCGGTCGCCCGGTGCCGGCGCCACCAGGACGGGCTCGAAGTGGACGGGGTCTTCGTGCAGGAAGAATACCGGAACCGGGGGTATGCACGAAAGGCCGTGCAGGTGCTGGTCTCTGCCTGCGGGAAGGAGACGCTCTACATGCACTCGACGCTGGACCTCATCGGGTTCTACGGCACGTTCGGTTTTGTACCGATCCCGGAGCGTGAACTGCCCGAAAGCATCCGGGCCCGGTTCGGGTTTGCGGAGGGAAACCTTGAAGGAGCAGACGCATCGCCCATGAAGCGCCCGCCCGGGTAAAAACGGCTTATTCTTTTACCGGGAGGATCTCGATATCCATCCGGCTGATCTTCTCGTAGATCTTTTTTGCTTGGATAATCGGCCAGAGCTCGTAGAGGATGACCGTGATCGGCTCCCACATCGCCGCCCACCCGATGATCAACAGCGAATCCGAGAGGAGCTGGGCGGCGATATGGTTCTCCAGCCCGGAAACAAGCTGACGGGTGATAAGGGCGATAGCCAGAAACGACAGGCCCACAAGCATGCTCCACCGCCCGAGCCGGAACTTCTCCCGGAATTTCCGGTCGGTGGCGAGCGCCCGGTATGCGAAATGCGTATGGATCGCCGGGATGATCTTCTTTGCCTCGTCGCAGTTGCATTTCGCGGAGGGGAGGTAGATCACGATCGTAAACTGCGTCTTTTTCGGGAAATCCTTGACAGTATCGACGATGTACTGTTCGGCCGCCGTATCGATCTCCTTTTCGTAAAACGGGGCCGGGTCAAAGGAGTTGAAGAGCTGGGGGATCGAGCTGAGCTTGATCTCGATCAAGACCTTCCCGTCCTTCTTGTGGTACATCGAAGCGATGTCCTGTAACAGCTCGGGCTCCTCAGGCATAATGATAGTTCCTCATAGGGCGGCAGGGCCGATAAATCTCACGAACGAAAAAAAAGGGAACGGGAAAGATTTACTCTTTGTCCTTGATATACACGATACCGTCGGGTTCGCGGTAATCGGTCTTGACAACGATCGTATTCGAGATCCGGTTAAAAACCCGGAGCTTGGTGCCGGGCATGGCGAGCCACCCGATCAGGCAGTCAAGGGCAAGAACGGGGATGAACGCTTTTCCCAGACTCTCGATCGCTGCCGTGGTCCAGTGAATCTTAGTGCCGTCGCGGTTGACAACGCGGATGTTTAAGACCATCTTCCCGATGGACTGGCCTTTGTAACTCTCAAAGATTGTCCAGTACAAAAAGAAGATGAGGATATCGATGCCGTAATCAAAGAGACCCAGGTGCCCGAAATCCCAGAGGGCATGCATCTTCCAGTTGAGGGGTTCGAGGATGCCGCTCACTATGTTCAGGAACAGGATGATGAGGAGAATATCGATAAGCCATGCCCAGAACCGTGTGGACCACTTTGCGAGGTAGAGAGTCTTTCCCCGCGAGATTGCGGGCATGTCCGGTGCCGGAACCTTTTCGGGTTCCGCGGCCGGGGCCGGAGAGGGTTCGGTGGCCGGAGCCGGAATTTCGTCTGCCATAACAGCATGATCATATGCACCGCGAGTGAATGAAGGTTGCGAACCGGGAGGGTATCGTGTTCCAGCCGAAGGTTTTTTAAGACAAACCCTTTTATCCCGAGAACAGAATAACGGTACAAAATACGGCCGGACGTGCGTCTATGACAGAATCGGTCATTACAGAGTATGATGGCGGGAACCGCGAGAAAGTTTCCCGGATCTACCGGTACGGGCCGGGCGGGGTCCGGGTCTACGATGGCCATGAGAGGCTCCGCAGGATGTACACGTTCTCCCCGGGCGAGAACACGATGACGGAGAACGATCCAAAAGCACCTTCTAAAATCCTCCGTAGGTTCGCCTTCGACAACTACGGGATGCTCGAAGAGACCTTCTCGTTCGGGAACCCGCCCCGGACCTACCGGTACGAGAACGGCGGGCAGCAGATCGTGATGAGGGAAGGCGGCGATTACGGGGCGGTGGGAAAGACCTACTCGTTTGAAGGTCCGGGTGTTGCGGAGACCGCATTTGGCCGCGACGGGAGCATCGAGCGGGTCTTTGTCTTTGAGAAGGGACAGGCAATCACCATCCGCAGGGGCGGCTGGTACGGCGAGGTTGAGCGGACTCTTGCGTTCGACCGGATCGACCCCTCGGTCTTTCAGGCGCCGGACTCCTTTTTGCAGTTCCTTGCCTTTACCGACAAGAGCCAGCAGGAGATCGATGAGGCGATCGATGAGGAGGTTGCAAAGATCCGGGCGGGATCCGGTGGCAACCGGTACGCCTGCACCGCTCCCCGGCAAACGGATGCGGCTCCCGGCAGAGGGAGTGCGGCGCCGGGCCGTGTCGCTGGCCGGGGCAGGCCGGCACGTGACGACGATTCGGGCATTGATTTCATTGCCGATGCAGATTCCGCACGGAACACTCCGAGGGGCCCGCCGGGCTCACGCGGACAGAGTACCGGGGTCCCCTTTGAGGAGCGCTGGCAGAGTGCGACAAATGGCCGCGGCGGGCAGAATTCCGGCGGGAGTGCCGGCATTCCCCTTGACGAGCGGTTCCGGAGTTCGCGCGAAGAGGAGCGGACGCTTTCCCGGGGAATGAGCGCAAATATCCCCCTCGACGAACGATTCCGAAGCTCCCGCGAGGAGGACCGGACGCTCAACCGGGGGAGAAGCGCAGATATCCCGCTCGACGAACGGTTCCGGAGCAGCGAAGAGGACAATGATGAACTTACCCCCGGCCGAAGTACCCGGATCTCCTACGAGGAGCGCAAGGCCGGGAGAAGGACGCAGTAAACCCGCACCGTGCGGGCCAGAGACCAAAAAGAGTTTTCTTTTTTAGTGTTCGTCGCAGCGAAGGACGCCGCCGTGGCCGATGTCTTCCAGGCTGTGCTCGTCAATCATGATGGTGACGAGCTCCGGGTCGATCCCGAGCGTGGAGACGAGGGTGTTGGTGAATTCCTTTACGATCCTGCGTTTCTGGTCGGTGGTCCAGCCTTTGCGGACTTTAAGAATGACGACGGGCATGATACTACCTTGACCGGAAGTATGGGAACGGCTGATATTTACTTTCTTGTGCGTTCGATCCGGCTGCAAAACGCGGGCGGTACCCCGTTTTGGCGTACGTGGATCTTTCCTTATT
>JAQWDG010000202.1 GCA_028705545.1 Methanoregula sp.
TGCGGTATTCGGGATTGATCCTTGGCATGGCTGTGATGTGATCTACGTGCTTAGAATATATTCACCTTTCGTTCCATTATATGACCTTAATTTCAGATAACTGAACAATAGTTTAATGCTGAAAAACCGCACATCTCTTCAACATGAAATGGAAACGGGACTGGGAACTTACGCTTCGCTTGTGGCTGACGGGTTTCCTGTTGCTTGCCATCTACCTGGTGTTTATGGCGGTTCTGGCGATGCTGGGGGTTTCGGCCATTTTTATTGTTCTGCTTGCCGTGGTAATGGCAGGAATACAGTTCTTCTTCTCCGATAAGCTGGTGCTCTGGAGTACCGGGGCACAAATAGTAACGGAAGACGAATACCCGGAGCTGTACAGGATGGTGAGTCGACTGTGTCGTGAAGCGGATCTCCCGATGCCGCAGATCGCAGTGATGAAAAGTCCGGTGCCCAATGCATTTGCGACCGGCCGCAGCCCCCGGCATGCGGTGGTTGCATGTACGGATTCGATCCTGCGAATGCTGAACAAGGCCGAACTCGAAGCGGTGCTCGCCCACGAACTCTCCCATGTGAAAAACCGGGATATCCTCACCATGACGCTTGCAAGTTTCGTTGCAATGATCGCATCCATCGTTATGCAGAACTTTCTCTTCGCATCGCTGTTCGACAGGGACGACGAGGGCGTTTCAGCGTGGATCATCGTGGGGCTTTTCGCTGTTGTGGTATACTTCGTTGCGGAGCTCCTGATCATGGCGATCTCCCGGTACCGGGAGTATGCTGCGGACCGGGGCAGTGCGTATATCACCCGGAATCCGCAGGCCCTTATCTCTGCGCTTAAAAAGATCAGTGGCTGTATCGAGGCGCTCCCAACGGAACCCAAGGCAAAGGTGGAAGGTGCAAATGCCTTCTTTATTATTCCTGCGCTTACGGGAAACCGTATTTTGGAGTTCGTCTCGACCCACCCTTCGCTTGAGAAGAGAATTGCGAACCTCGAAAAAGTTGAGGCCGAACTCAGAGGATACTGATCTCTCTGTACATGGTATACGATACGTACCTAGGAGACCTGCTGCCATGATCTCGGTCATCATTCCTGCCTTGAACGAACAAAAATACCTCGGACGGTGCCTCTCTTCCCTGATACGGCAGACCGTAAAGCGGAACCGGTATGAGATAATCGTGGTAGACGGGGGATCCCTCGACCGCACTGATGAAGTTGCCGGTGAGTTCGCCGACGTCATCGTCCCCCAGAAACGGAGTGGCATCGGAGGGGCGCGGGCAGATGGTGCGGAGGCGGCGCAGGGAGACCTTCTTGTCTTCACCGATGCAGATACCCTCTTTAGGAAGGACTGGCTTGAGGTAATACAGGAAAATCTCGTGGATAAACGGTACGATGTCAGTTTCGGGCCGGTACTTTTTTACGACCGAACCCCCCAGTCGGATCTCGTCCAGCTCTGGAGGGCGCAGTACAAGTTTTTCCATATCTTCAGGTTCTACCGGCTGATCGGTTCGAATATCGCCCTGAAGCGGGACACATATGACCGGATCGGCGGTCACCAGGATATCTCCATCCTTGAAGACTACGATCTGTCTGTGCGGCTCTTCAAAGAGGGCACAATTTCTTTTCGGTACGATCCGCGCCAGACCGTCTTCACCTCCTCCCGCCGCTTCAACAGCCTTTCTTCGTATCTGAAGATCTACCTGTACGGGTATTATCATTATTCTGTCACAAAGGATCGCGAGAAACTCCTGCAGTACCCTCCACCCGTATCAGTGGAGCGGATGCTGGGGAAAATACGCGGCTGAAAAGTCCTGGCATGATACTATTGAAGGTTGCCCGGAGCGGCAGGAATGTGTTCCTGTGCTGCGACACCCCCCTCATCCCACCGTTTGCCTGCAGCATATCGGATTTTTTTACCAGTCCCCGGTGACGGATCTCATCGGTGCGATATGCATCGTGGTTTCTGTTCGGTTCTCTTGTTTGCTCTTGTGATCGTTTCCGGGCAACAGGTGAAGTGAAGTCAGGATCCACGGGAAGTCCACACAATTGCCCGTCCGGTAATCCCCAATCCGGGATACGTCATGCAGCCTGTTTGTGTCTGGGTGTTTTATTCGGTTGTGTGGATGTTTCAATTGCAGCGTCTGCCCAGAGCCGCTCCCGTGACTATGCAGCCGTTGTGCACACGATGCCCTACCTGCATACGTCCTGACGCTACCGGATCTTTCTTGATAAAAATACCCCCGGTATCTTCACGGTACACTGAAAGGGAGACACGGCAGACTATACTCACCCCATATTGGGAAATATTAACAATCAGCCAGATAACTGAACATCAGTTTAATATAGTAAAGATGAGTATAGTGATGTGGGACGCGGAACAACCCCCCACTCCCGATAATCCCGGGTGACTGGCCTGACCACGACAAACCCCTGTCGTGTACACCATCCCTTACCCTCTCATACCTTGTCAGGTAGCAGCCTCCCGGGAATTTTTCCTCCAATGTAACCCTTTTTGCAGAATCCTGCGGTTAAAAGACCTCACGCAGGGAAAACACGGGGTCGGGATCAGACCGGCACGCCCACGTAGATATTGTTTTTTGTCGAGACGATCTTTACTCTGACCTGCCCCGATTCCTTGTCGCAGCCAAAGACCGAGACCACCCGGTTTTTGGCCACCCCGAGCTGCTCGCCGCGGATCCAGCCGGGGGCCCGGATCTCGACCGTCGCCTTCTCGCCTTTTTTAAAAACGAGCGGGAGCGAGGGCCGGCGCACGGTCCCAAAATCGCGTTTGGGATCGAGCCGGAGGACAAGGTCGGACGCTTTCTCCCACTCTTTGATACTGCGGTTGAAGAACTGCCACCAGCTCTGGACTTTCACGCCCTTTGGCGTCCGGCCGTACTTGTACCGCTCGAACTTCTGGATCCCGAGCGGGGGGAACTTTTTCCCGGCCCCGGATTCACGGGCAAAAGCGATCAGCTTTGGGATCTCCGCATCGTTGATGCCCGGCATGTACACCGGGGCAACGAGCAGGTCCATGGAACTCTCTGCAACCGCCCGGGCCGCTCGTGTCACCTGCCCGATATCGTACCGGTCCGTGCCGGCAAGGTACTGTGCGAGCGTCGGGTCAAGCGCATGGAGCGAGAGGTTGACCCGGTCCAGGCCGGCATCTGCGAGCGCCCGGATCTTTTTGTCGTCAAGGAGCGTGCCATTTGTCTGGAGCGAGACAACCGAGATGGCATCGATTGCCTTGAGAGCCGCGACAAGTTCTGGCAACCGGGCATACATGAGCGGTTCGCCAGGAGAATCGATATGGCACTCGACCCCCGTGCCCTTGAAAGGGGCAATCTCCTCCACCGCCGAGAGGAGGTACTCCAGTTCGACCTCGTAACTGGTGGCCCGGGTGGTAGATTCCGGCCCGGCATCGACCGAACAGAACGGGCAGTTTAAGTTGCAGCCGCAGCTCGGGCGCACCTGCAACAGGCTCGTACCCCGGTCGATAACGCCAAAATAGAGGGAGCCGACAAGGGGGATATCCGATGCAGCCGTAATGCGGACATGTGCCATTTTGTGTACCTCATGCCCGCCGCGAAAAGGGAATGGTTACCGGAACCTGCATCCCTGCCACTTGCCCCGGAAGATGACCGGCCGGGGATTCTCCATCTGCGGGAGCAGGTATTCGAAGGCGTCCTTGTCCACC
>JAQWDG010000022.1:0-4817 GCA_028705545.1 Methanoregula sp.
GCCGCGGATCAGGTTTTTGTCCACTGCATCACGGTAGACGACGGCGGCGGTCTCACGGACGTTCCGCGGGAGGCCGAGGGCCGAGGCCATACGGTCGAGCTCGGAGAGTGCGAACGCGAGGTTCCGTTCCGTTGCGTTGCTGACACGGATCCGGCGCTGCCACTTGCGGAGACGGTAGAGCTGGGCGCGGTTTTTGGAGGAGATGGCACGGCCATAGCTGTCCCGGTTGCGCCAGTCGATCATGGTCGAGAGACCCTTATCGTGGATCGTAAAGGTCATCGGGGCGCCGACACGCGACCTCTTCATGCGCTGGTCGTGGTCGAACGCACGCCACTCGGGGCCGCGGTCGATGAAATCGTCATCGATCACAAGACCGCAGTTCTGGCAGACGAGTTCCGCCCGCTCGTAATCATGGACGAGCTGCCTGCTGCCGCACTCGGGGCAGACCGTCTCGGTGTGGTTCTCGGCTTTCTTTTCCTGCTCTTTGACTTTTATACGCGATTTGAGCGCTTCGCGCTCGGTCTGGAGTAGTTTGAGTTTCTCGATTTCCTGCATCCGGCTTCACCTTGTTTTTTAAATCTGGGGGACATCCCGTCCGATCGCTCACGGGAGTTGGCGGGTGATAATGTCACGGCCTTTGCGAATACTTTTTCGCCCGGCGTGACATTGCACGGACCGTTTGTAAAGACAAGGGCATAGGGGGCTTTCACGTTCCCGAAGACATCGACGATCCTGCCAACGGGTTTTGTCCTGCGGTCCGTTACTTCGCTATACAGCCCGGGAAGCTGGGCGGCGTCGCACTGGAGGAGGAGCATCCTGCTGCCGTAGGTGCTCATCGCTCTGCCAACAACTTTCACTTAAAGCAACCCCGGGCGAGTATACAAAGTCCTAAAGTAATTTAGCAATCTATATATGTGAGACCTAACGGTATTTAAACGTTCCGTGAAAGTATAAATAGAAATTTCAGGAACGGAGGAACGTGTCAATATTTAAAGACATGATGCTCTCCGTTTCCTGAACGGAAAGGCCGGCTCCCCGCGCCACGGTCTCTTTCTCTGCTCTGCCAAGCAGATCGTGCGGGGCGTGTGCATCCGAGTCTACTACAAGCTGGCACCCGGTTTCGCGGGCGATCCGGGCAACATGGCCGTTTGTCCGGTTGTGCCCGCCGCGCGAAGTGATCTCGAGTGCGATCCCGTTTTCCTTTGCGAGCCGTGCATCTTCGTGCGTCACAAGCCCCGGGTGGGCGAGGATGTTCACATCGGGGCAGATGCATGCCGCGTGGTTGGTGCCGGGCGCAACCGGTTCAACCGGCGTCTCGCCATGGACGACCACGATCTCCGCCCCGGCTGCCCGGGCCTGCCGTGCCACGATTGCGATCTGGGCCGGGGGCACGTGCGTGATCTCGACCCCGCAGAGGAGCCGGACACCGAAAAGCCGGGCCGATTCTCTTACATCAAGGAGGGTCTTTACCACCGATTCCGCGTTCGAGGTATCGACATGGTCGGTAATGGCAACGGTCGTATACCCGATCACCGCCATGCGCCGGATCAGTTCCGAGGGCAGCATCTCGCCATCGGAAAGGATCGTGTGGGTGTGGAAATCGTACAGGCCGGTCACCGTTTCACCGCCAGGTTCTTTGCGACTTTTTTAATGAGCGCTTCTTTTTTTGCGGTCCACGCGACAACGACCCGTCCCTCGTGCCGTCCCCAGTGGCCCGGGTGGGGGTGCTCTTCGGTATGGCAGGGAATGCCCAGACGTTTCAGGGCCCGCTCGATATCGGCAGCAGCCGGGCCTTTTGCGCCAAGCGTCTTAGGGACGCGGCGGCCCTCTTCACGGGTCAGGGCCACGTTAAAATAGCAGGGATACAGGATGCACTCGCCTTTTTCCATTGCCGGAAAAATATGGATCTTAAGGTATAAACACTGTCCGCTCGAAATGTATTAACCATGCACCATATCGACGTCCGTATGGAGAAGGATGTATACGACGCCAACAACGCGATTGCCGATGAAAACTCGCGACACCTCAAATCTCACGGGATCCGGGCATTCGATCTGCTTGGCGCAATTGGATCGGGAAAGACCGCGCTCATCGAGCGCCTTGTCCCGCTCTTAAAGGAACGCGGTCTTCGGGCCGGCGCAATCGCCGGCGACGTGTACGGCGACGATGATTTCCAGCGGATCATCGTCACCGGGATCCCCGCGTACAACGCAAATACCGGGAAAGAATGCCACCTGGATGCCCACCTGGTGGAGCACGCAATCGACCACCTTCCGCTTGATGAGATCGATATCCTCTTTA
Source organism: Methanoregula sp. (assembly GCA_028705545.1). GTDB lineage: Archaea > Halobacteriota > Methanomicrobia > Methanomicrobiales > Methanospirillaceae > Methanoregula. Next base: position 2,302 of record JAQWDG010000022.1, read on the forward strand.
TCGAGAACGTGGGGAACATGGTCTGCCCGACCGATTTTCGGCTCGGCGCGGAAAAGAGGATCGTGATCGTGAGTTCGACCGAAGGCGACGATGTGGTGAACAAGCACCCGATGATGTTCAGGGACTGCACGATCGGGGTCATCAACAAGGTCGACCTCGCAGAGCTCGTGGGCGCCAATCTCGTCCGGATGGAATCCGACATCCACCGGTACAACCCGAAGATGCCGGTCTTTAAGACCAACATGAAGACCGGCGAGAACATCGCGCCGCTGCTCGATGCGATCCTCGCGTGATCCTGAGGGTACCGGAAAAGGGTATAAATAACCCGGAAGGGAATATATAGAGCACCATTCCCCGGAAGCGTTTTGGGGAAAATAACAAAAGGAGTAACATCATGCTTTGGCAGGGAGAATCAGTCAGAAAGGTAACCGGCGGCAGGCGCCGCCCGTCACAGGGAAAGCGGAGATTTGAAGTCGGGCTTGCACCCGCAGACACGCATCTCGGTGAGAGCAGGGCAAAGATCATCCGCACGATGGGCGGGAACACCAAGGTCCGGTCGATGCGGGCAGAGTTTGCAAACGTCACCAACCCCGCAAACGGCGAGACCAAAAAAGTGAAGATCGAGACCGTGGAAGAGAACGGCGCAAACCCGAACTACGTTCGCCGTAACCTCCTCACGAAGGGCGCAATCATCCGGACCGAGATCGGCCGTGCCCGGATCGCAAGCCGCCCCGGCCAGGACGGCGTTATCAACGCCGTGTTACTCGCATAAATTAAAAATACTTTTTTCGTTTCCGGTTTTTGGCGAATCCAATTATTGCAAGCGGCAGCTGCCCTGCAGTTCGTGCATCCCTGACAAAGGCGTTGTTCCCTGCAAGGAAGGGCAGATCCGAGCAATTGATTTTTTAGGGTAAAGTCTCCCATAGTGGTACTATGCGACGGATCTATTATCGGTACCCGCAGCGGGTGGATCTCTCGTTTGCAATGGGGATGACATTTCCGGAGACGCTTCAGTACGTAGCGGAATTAAACGGGCAGGAATCGACAAAAACCACCGGTAAGGAACTGGTCCGGGTCAAGGTCAAGGTCGAGATTGCAGTCAACCGTGCGGATTTCGGGGATATCACCCCGGATCTCCTCCGGCCCGGCGTTGTCACGGAATCCGCGGACCTCAAAATGTCGGTCCTTGCCCTCGCCCTGCGCGGGAGCGGGAAGGTGCCGGTAGCAAATGATGTATTCTACGTCCGGCTCACCGACCGGAATACCTGCACCGACATCGATATTGCAAAGGAAGTACCCGGCGAGGGGATCGATGCCCTCGATGTGAAAAATATCCTTTTGGGAAAAACAGAGTGACGCTCGAGATCACGGTCGCCGCACCGTTCAAACACACCCGCAAGACCGGGATGCGCAAGAACGAGCTTGTCTACTACTACGCGCTCGACCGCAAGTGGATGAGCACCGATCAGGCCGCGATCCTCTTAAAGCGGGCAGAGGAGGCGGGCCTTCTCAAACAGGAGAACGGCGTCTATACGATCCTCACCGACCCGTCCGCCGTGACGATCCCGATCGGTTTCAAACCGTCTTCATCGGTATTCGAGGCAAACGACCCGGCGCGTGAGCTCCTTAGCCGGATCGTAAAGGCACGGGGCGTAACGGAGACCGAGGTCGCAGCCGAGATGAACACCGTGATCCGCGAGCAGTTCGACAACAACCTCCTTCCCCCGGCTGCGCTCGTCCTTCTCGCGAAAAAATACCGGGTGCCGTACGAAGACCTGCGCGAAGCGCTCGTGTCGTCGTTAAAAAAGGCATAAGCCGGTTACCGAAAACAAAGCGTCCCGGCGCAGTCCCGGTCAACCTGATCTTTTTTTTAAAAAAGCAATATTAAACAGGAGCGGATACAGGTACATATGCACGCAGGTCCGCATGGCAGCAGGAGGAGATCCGGTCCTCCTGAGATCCCGTGGCTTCTTGTCGCCACGGTTGCCGGTATCATCGTTGTCGTTGTTGTCGCACTCCTCTTTTTTGGCGGGTTCTTCGGGACATCGTCCGGTTCCCCGGCCTCCGGTACGGTGACGGTTAAGCCGACCGCAACCGCTGCCTCGTCCGGGTCCGCCAGTGCCACAAAGACCCCCGCGGTCGTAGTGGCAACAACCACGCCGGTCACGGTGCCCGCGAGCGGGATAACACTCAAGGTCGATTACATCGGAAGCTTTTCCGGGACCTATTCGACAAACGGTGAGACCACGAAGATAAAGAACTCGGGCATAAGGATTTACGAGGTTGCAAATGCCACCGGCAGCGTGACGGCCGTTGTCCAGAAGGGGGACAACACCGCCACCCACGCGCTCACGGTGACGATCTACAAGGACGGCCGCCAGCTCGCTACCAACAGCACGAGCTCGAGCTACGGGCAGGTTACCGTCAAGGCTGCGATCTGATCCCCCATCCCTTTTTATTCGTTTTTTTGTCACGGCAGGTGCGGGCAGGCCGGTTCTCCGGCACGGTATCCTGCC
>JAQWDG010000022.1:4917-15435 GCA_028705545.1 Methanoregula sp.
GGGTCGGGTGTTGTGCCCGGGGGCTGGTCTGCGTAGGCCGGGACGATCCGTGCGGATTTGTTCACGATCTCGTCCGTTACCGGGTCGATTGTAAGGTCGATGTCCGCGAACGCTCTGCTGTAACTGTATGCCTGCGTTACGAGCACCGGGCGGTTGCCCGAATTATTGAGGTATGCATTCGTGAACTTGTGGGTGTGGGCGGAGAGGACAACGTCAATATCCGGGTCGAGCGTGTTGACAATTCCCGTTATCCGGCCCGCTACCGTTGCATTGCTCCGGGTCGGGCCATCGTACGCGTCCCCGCTGCCGCCTTCGTGGATGAGAACAACGATTGCGTGGACGCCCTGCGCCTGGATCTCCGGGATATACCGGTTGATTGCTTCGCTCTCGTTCTCAAACGTGATCCCTTTCATATCTTCGGGATTGGAGACCGATGGCGTCTGGATGGTGTCGGCCCCGACAAACGCAATCTTTGTTCCTCCGGCATCGCGGATAACGTACGGGGTAAATATCGGAGTTTTATTTTCTGTCCAGACCACGTTTGCGCAGACATACGCTGCTTTCGACCCCGGGTAGGGATCGGCAAGGTGCGTGATGTTTGTCGTGCCGTTGCCGCCGTAAATCCGGCGCATCATCTCGGGCACGCCCCGGTCGAACTCGTGGTTGCCCGGGGTTGCAATGAGGTTGCAGGAGACCGTGCAGGCAGCGGCCGTCCCGCCGCAGCACCCTTCCGCGAACTGGTTGGTAAAAAGGATCGCGGGCTCGTCGAGCAGCAGGCCGGACTCCGGTGGCGATGCGCCCGCAAGGTCCCCGGGAAATGCAATGAACATGGCACTATCTGGATTTTCGTTCTCCGCCGCACGGAGGTACGATGCGAGGACCGGGATACTGCCTGCCGGTTCACCGGCAAGGCTCTGGCCGGCGGGCAATTGTCCGTGGAGGTCGTTAACCGCAAGGATCTTCACGTGGACCGGTCCCTGGGGTTCCGTGAACCGGACCGCGGGGTGCAGCACGAGAAGCGCTGCGATGAGGAGAATGATGCAGAGAACGATCCCGATTGCGATATACTGCCGCGGCGTAAGGTGCAGCCCGGTTTTTTGGCCCAACGGTTCCATGAGGGTAACGGTTGCCGTACCGAAATAAAAACCCGGCAGGTCCGGGCCTGGCGGTAAAAAAAAGTGGAGGAAATTTGTTTTTAGCAGTTCTTTACCGCTATGCGGCGGCTGCCGGCACCGAGCGCAAGGGGCCGGGGCGGGAGATCGAGGCCGAGGGCTTCACGGAAGACCTCTTCGATCGTTTCGACCTGCACGAAGACCAGTTCGTTCCTGACATCTTCGGGCACATCGCTTAAGTCCCGGGCGTTCTCCTTTGGCAGGATCACCTTTTTGATCCCGGCCCGGTGGGCGGCAATGATCTTCTCCTTGATCCCGCCAACGGGGAGCACCGCACCGCTTAACGTGATCTCGCCGGTCATCGCGAGCTTCGGGTCCACGGCCCTTCCCGTGATGAGCGAGGCAAGCGCCGTGCAGAGCGTGATCCCGGCCGACGGCCCGTCCTTGGGTGTCGCGCCCGAGGGAACGTGGATGTGGAGGTCGCTTGTCATGAAGTCGAACCCGGCGGTTTCTTTGGTGAGCCGCGAGCGGACGAGCGAGAGCGAGATGTTTGCCGACTCCTTCATCACGTCGCCGAGCTGGCCCGTGAGCGTGAGTTTTCCCGTTCCCGGCATGAACGTCCCCTCGATAAAGAGGATGTCGCCCCCGACAGGAGTCCATGCAAGGCCCGTGACCACGCCCGGCACCGGGTCTTTCTTTGCAACGTCCGGGTGGTTGACCTCTTTCCCGAGGATTTCCGGTAATTTTTCCGGGGTTACCACAAACGGCAGCACCGCATCTTCCGAGACGATCTTCTCCGAGACGTAGCGAGCGGTCCGGGCCAGCTGTTTTTTGAGCCAGCGGACCCCGGCCTCGCGGGTGTACTTCTCGATCATCTCCCGGATCGCATCGTCTTCGAACACGAGTTTTTCCGCGTCAAGCCCGTGCTCTTCGAGCGTTTTTGGGACCAGATGGTCTTTTGCAATCGCGAACTTCTCGTTTTTCGTATAGCCCGAGATCTCGATGAGCTCCATCCGGTCGAGGAGTGGGGCCGGGATCGTGGCAAGCGAGTTTGCCGTCGCGATGAAGAACACGTCCGAGAGGTCGTACGGGACTTCAAGGTAATGGTCCGAGAACGTGGAATTCTGTTCCGGGTCGAGGACTTCCAGGAGCGCACTTGCCGGGTCGCCTGCGTACGTGGCCGAGACCTTGTCGATCTCGTCGAGCACGAAAACCGGGTTTTTCGCCCCCGCCAGCTTGATCCCCTGGATGATCCGGCCGGGCAGCGCCCCGACGTATGTCCTCCGGTGGCCCCGGATCTCCGCTTCGTCATGGATGCCGCCGAGGCTGATCCGGACGTACTTGCGGCCGAGCGCTTCTGCTATGCTTTTCCCGAGGCTCGTCTTCCCGGTCCCGGGCGGGCCGGCGAGGAGCAGGATCGAGCCCTGCTTCTCGTGCTTGAGTTTCATGACCGCGAGGTGCTGGACGATCCGTTTCTTGACTTCTTCGAGGCCGTTGTGGTTGCGTTCGAGCACCGCTTTTGCCTCCCGGATATCGATGGCCTTTTTCTCGACCGTCTTCCACGGGAGGGCAACGAGGAGGTCGAGGTAATTCCTGATCACCGGGATCTCGTGGTTCTGGGGCCCGGCCGCGTCGAGCTTGGCGAGTTCTTCGAGCGCTTTTTTCTTTACCTCTTCGGGCATTCCCGCGGCTTCGATCTTTTCGCGGTAGCCGTCGCCCGCCGGGCCTCCGGTCCCGTCAAGCTTTCCCAGTTCTTCCTGGATTACGCGGAGCTGCTCGCGGAGCATTGCCTCGCGGTTTGCCTTGTTGACCTTGTCCGAGACCTTCTGCGCCACTTCGATCCGGAAGTTGATGCTCTCCCGGACCTTTGCAAGGAGCGCGAGAAACGACATGGCCCGGATTTTTGCCGAGACGATTTCGAGGAGCCCCTGCTTTTCTGCGACCGGCACCGGCACAAACGGCATGACAAAGCCCATGACCTCGTCGATGCGGTCCATCTGGTCGATGGGAGCAGTAAAGTGCTCTGCCCCGTCGAACCTGTTGCTGATCTCGTGGATGAGCTTCTTTGCCTCGTCGAGCAGCTGGTCGTGGACATCTTTATTTAGATCGTCCTGGTCGGGGATCCGCTCGCAGGTTACAGTGAGCCGGTCCGAAACCGTGGCAAAGTTCTGGGCCTTTACCCGGGCGATGGCCCGGGCGTTCACGATATACCCGCCATCGGTGGGTTGGATGTTCCGGATCTCAAGCAGGTTCCCGATCGCATACAGCGATTCGGGCGTCACGTCCCCGGTGTCCGTCCCTTCTTTTACGGAGAGGCCGACCGCATAGGCTGTACCGGTCTCTTTTGTCTCCGCGATGAGTGTCGCGGCAGTCTCCGGGTCCACCCGGATCTTGGTGCGTGTCCGGGGGAAGAGGACAATCTCAAAGAGCGGGAGGACCGGGTATTCGCGGTCCGCCCGGCTGGTGTGGGGTGAATCAGTCGTCGTCATCGTTTAGTTTGTTTTTACCTAACCATTTGTCCCGGCAAAAAAATTTTCAGCCGATCTTTTCCAGGAGACCGATCAGGGTATCGATCTCTTCGTCGCTGAGCGTTTCCATGATCCTGTTAGTAAGGCGGTCCAGTGCTTCTTCCTCGGCCCTGGCGATCATTTCGCCTTTTTTGGTGAGGCAGATGTACTGGACCCTGCCATCGTCGGAACATGGTCTGCGGTACACACAATCCATCCGGGAAAACCGGTTGACGAGTTCGGTGATCGTGGGTTTCGAGGTTCCCGTGATCTCGGCGAGCCGGGAGAAGGTCACGTCACGGTTTTGTTCGATGACCTGCAGGTACCGGATCTGTTTTACCGTCAGGTCCGAAAGGCCGCACTCCGAGAAGATCCCGCATGAGCACTGGTGTTTGAGTGCAAAGATACGGTCAAATGTCTCTTCGAGCTCTTCCTTTTGTCCTGTCATGGATCGTTCTTTGGTTAGTTAGGGTTTGCCGAATTATAAATGTTGGGATGGCGGCCTGAAATGTTCCACAAAAACCGGAGATCCCACCAATGCCCGGGAAATTATTTTGGCATACCGTGATCCATTCTTTCCCGGAGGGGAAAGAGTATGGAAAAGAACGTGTACCTGTTTGCCTGCAACGAACTCGCCGACTGGGAGCCGGCCCTTGCAATCGCCATGATTTCGGACCGCTACAACGAGATCCCGCGGAAGCATGCCTTCCACATGGTGACATTTGGCCTTTCTAAGGATCCGGTGACGACGTTTGGCGGCCTCGCCATACTTCCTGATACGACCGTCGATGCCGTGGACCCGGACACCGCGGCGATGGTGATCCTGCCGGGTTCGTCCATTTACGAGAAGAACGATCCCGTAGCACTCGTCCCGCTGGTCCGGGCGTGCATTGAAAAGAAGATTCCGGTCGCTGCCATCTGCGGGGGCACGCTCTTTTTAGCCCGTCACGGTTTTCTCGATACCGTCCGGCACACCTCCGCCGGCCCGGGCTGGCTTGCGGCCCATGCCCCGGCCTACCGGGGAAAAGAGCGGTACGTGCAAAGCCCGTGCGTTGCGGACAATGGGATCATCACCGCAAACCCGCTCGGGTTTGTCGAATTCGCGTACGAGATCTTAAAAACCCTCGATGTGTACGAGCCGGCATTTTTAGAGTTCTGGGTCGCTGTGGTAAAGAAAGGGTACCTGGACGCGGACAGCATGGGGTAAATAATGTGTGTCTTTTAAATCGTCCGGCCGGTTTCAGGCCGGACCTTCGTACATACCGGAGCCGAGCCACCAGGAGTCCCCGGCTTTTTCCACGTAGCCCAGTTTCTTTTCAACCGTCCGGTTATGGGCCGGGTTGATGTAATAAAACTCCACAAAACCGGAGCCGTTCTCTGCCGCATCACGCAGATCCTTTATGAAATAATTCCCGTGCGCATCGGTCTCGTTTATCCGGTTCACACCGATCTTTTCCGGGTTGAACGGGTGGGCGATGGTCGTCCCGTTAAAATCGTATGCGTAGATGTAGAGTTCGCCCCGGACAAACGAGCCGTTGGGCCGGTTGAACTCGGCAAGAGCGGCATCTTTCCCGTTTGCATCTGCGTACGCGACGGCCTCTTTGACAAACGCGACAAGGGTCTCGTTCGTGGTCAGGTCCTGCGGCATTGCCGGTGAAGGTGTTACGGACAGTGTCCCGGACGGTGCCGCAACAGCGGAGCCGGTTCCCTGGGTACAGCCGGTTACAGCGATGAGAAAGACAAGAAGGAGGGCAATCGTAAGGCATAGCGATCGAGTCATCATAAAAAACCGGTCATATCTTTGCCGGTATCGGGAATAATGGTAGGCATCTGTGCGTTGCAGGCCTGAGAATTATCGCAGCAGTAATTTATTTAAATACAAATATACATTTATTCCAGCTTGTCACCAATCCGACAGGCAGGAGACGGCAACAATGAAATTCAGGCTGGGTACCTTCAACACGGAAAACCTGTTCCTGCGGTACAAATTCAATAAAAATGTCGACCCGCAGAAGTTCGAGGACGGGAACGGGCGGATTACCGATATGGGCGCAAAGATTGCATTCGATGAGATCGCAGAACAGCAGAGGAAAAATACGGCACAGGTGATCCTCGCACACGACCCCGATACAGTCTGCCTGCAGGAGATCGAGAACATGGAGACCCTCAGGCAGTTCAACAGGGATTACCTCAGGGGAAAGTTCCGTTACGCAATGCTCGTTGACGGGAACGACCCGCGGCAGATCGATGTCGGTATCCTGAGCAAATACGAAATTGCCGGTGTCAGGACCCATATGTTCGACAAGGACAAAACCGGTGTCATCTTCTCGCGGGACTGCCTTGAAGCGGCCCTGCTCAAAAATAATGGCGATGTGTTGCTCACGCTCTTTGCCAACCACCTCAAGTCAAAAGCGATGGGTACTGCAAAAGCCACCGGTGCAAAGAGGCAGCGGCAGGCAGAACGGGTAGCGGCAATCATTAACGAGCGCTATGGCAGTGAAGCAAAAAAGGCGCGTTTTGTCGTTGCCGGGGATTTCAACGATGCGCCGGACTCCCCGTATCTCAGTCCGCTGCTCGGCAAACCGTGGGCGGAGAACGTGGTCGAAAGACTGCCTGAAGAGGAACGGTGGACGTATTCGCTGAGCAAAAACAAAAAAGAACAGATCGATTACCTGCTCCTTTCAAAGGAACTCGCTGCGGAGAACCGCGACGCGCTGCCGGTCATTGAACGGCGGGGGCTCCGCGACAAGGTAAAAGCCTACACCGGCCCGCGTTTTGCCGGGATCGGGCCGGACGGCACCGAGGCTTCCGATCACTGCGCCGTGTTCATCGAGCTGGACCTTTAACATTCCGTACTTTTTTTGTGTCGGCCGTACTGCTGCGTTGTGCGCAGCCCTCCCTGCGGCTCACACGTCCGGCAGGTTCTTTCGCACGTCAAGGTAGTCGGTATATTTCGTGAGCACGTCCACGACCGCCGGCAGCGGGTCGGAGAAGATCCCGGTAAGATCTTCCTCGCCCGGTGCTTTGGGGATAAACGCGAGGCATTCGTCCGGCGGCGTAAACTCCGCGTGCACGTCTGCCCGGTTGCCCCGGGCATCGGCCCGGTACCAGCCGTACTTGTCAAGCCAGACTGCGTTGAGCCCGTGGAGGTAGAACGCCGGTCCGACCGTACCGTGGTTTGCGAGACGCTGGTAACAGAGCCCGGCCGGGATACCGTTTGCCCGGAGCAGTGCGGCAAGGAGATGGCTTTTTGCAAAACAGTAACCGGTGGTGTGTTCGAGCACCTGCGATGCGGAGAGGGTCACCGGGTTTGCCTGGTGGTCCCAGCTGTGCCGGATTTCGTCGCGGACAAACGTGTAACAGTTCCGTGCAATTGCCACATCGCCATCGCAGCCGGTGGCAAGTTCCCGGGCTTTTTCCTGTACTGCCGGGTTGTCGCAGTCGATCACCGGTGTTGCCCGGAGAAATTCTAAAAGGCCGGAATGTTTCATATACAAATTCCATTGGGCCGGGAAGGTAAAAAGCGAAAGGGCCGGGGATTAGCAGAAGTTCTCGGTGATGTAGACCTTGTCGTCCGAAGCAATCGCGATCCCGATCCCTTCGCGGTCGTAGGTAGCGGTGAGGATATTTTTCCGGTGTCCCGCGCTGTTCATCCAGCTGGTGACCGATGACCGTGCGAGGTCTTCGGGCGAGGTCCAGTCATAGGTATACACGCCGTTTGTCTCTGTTGCCGAGGAGTAGAGGTTGTTCTGGAGGAGGTTTTCCGCGATGCCGATCGTGTAATAGGTGCCATAGTCCTTTTTGCAGGTGTACCCGGCAGCGTTTCCCCGGTCTGCCGGGGTCTGGCCGACAAGGTTGACGTGCGCGAAATAATTGTTGAGCGCCATGTCGTTGCTGTGGGAGAGCGCGATTGCCGCAAGCGCGGAATCGTATGCGAGAGGGGAGAGACCGTACGACTGCCGCTCGGCATTGATCAGTTCGTGGATCCGGCCTGCGAGTTCAGTCGTGGAGATCGTGTACGGGTCATCGGAGATTTTGCCCGGGACGGGAGTGATAGAGGGTGACGGGATGGGTGTTGCCAAGACTCCTGAAACAGAGACCGTTGAGGAAGTAACCGCGACCGTAACGGTTTTTCCGGTCCCCGTAGTCTGCGTGACAATTACCGCCCGGCCGGTGTTTGGCCGGGTCTTTGTCGTAGTCGCGGTGGGTGTCGGCGAGGGAGTTGCCGTGGTCGTTGTCGCTGCGACCGTTGTTGTCGCAGGAACGGTTGTTTCCGTTGTTGCCGGTGCCGTTACGGCCGGTGTGGCGTTTCCGTTGCCGGCCGCACCATTTTCCGCGGGCTGGATGCATCCCCCGGCAAGGACAAACGCGATCACAATAATCAGGAGGACGACCGCGATCGCTGCGGCGATCTTCAGGTACGGTACGGGCCGGTGCAAAGGCCGGGCGGTTTTGTTCCCCGATGCCGCTGTGTATCCCCCGCCGTACGCGCTTGCACCCCCGCTGCCGTACCGGATGCCGACCCCCGGGGCCGGGGTCTTTTTCCACTCGGCAAGGCCGGGGCATGCGTGGTTCGGGGGCAGCCGGTGTTCGTCGCAGAAGTTTCCCCCGCAGTACTGGCAGTGGAAGGGCAGCGAGACATTTTTCCCGCAGGTGTCGCATCGGGGCATGTCACTCAGTGAATCTCCCCCGACACAGCATAATGTCTCCGGTCACAAGGACCGGCTGCCGGCATTTCGGGGTTTTATCCGAAATGTGCACTGATGGTATGGGTGGACTGGACATTTGTAAGGGTATAGGTGAGTACCTGGTTGACCGCTCCCCCGGAGGAGACCTGAACGCCATCGACCCTGATGAACTGGACGCGGTACCCTGAGGCAGGCACGAACGTGAAGGTCTGGCTTGCACCGGTCAAAACATTCACGGTCGCATCGTTTGTCCCAGGCGGAGAGATCGTTCCCAGTGCATTTGCTCCCGATCCCTTGGGCGTCCATGAAACCTTCAGGGCATAGGAGGCCGGCGTCGGCAAGGTTGTCGCGTTGGTGGTTACTACGGTTGTGGTGGCCGTTGTTGTTATGTTTGCTGTGGTTGCCGTTCCGGTACCGGCCCCTACGGTTGTATTCATCTGTGCGATGAGCACGTGCGTCTTGAGATCGACAAGGCGGAGGTTGATGATACCAGGTGGCAGCGAGGGAAATGTTACTCCGGAGAGGTTTGTTGCTGCGGCAAACCCGGAGCCGGTGTAATAGATATAGATGGTCTGGCCGGGACCGAAATTAGTGAGTGAAGGAACAGGCTTTACGGGATACGTACCAGTGATGGTGTCAACATAGAACCCGGCCTGGAACGAGTCGGTTGTCGTATCGGTGAAATAGACCGGATCGCCGGCACGGTGGAAAACGGCGATGGCCGAGTGACCCGAGATGTTTTTGAAGCTGAAGTCCGGTACCATATACGCGGACTTCTGGAGAAATCCAAAGAGGCCAAAAGATATTGCCAGGATAATTATGGCAATTGCAACCAGCAGACCGATCAAAAGGAATTCATCGGTAAGTTCGCTTACCCCTGCATCCCGCCGTTTCACAGCGCACCTGTATTTTCATCATACGTTCATTGATATTAAATAGTAACTATATAACCTGCATTTCCTTTTGAAAGGGATGGCCTTATTCTTTAAAATGCACGTGGATTCTTACCGCATTTTATCAAATGTGATGATGCTGTCGACAAAGGTCGAAATCTGGGAGAGGATCACCGGATCGATCCCAACATCTGCGGACAGGATTATTCCCGAGGTTTCTGCAAGTCTGAGATTGTTGATGAGGAAATGCAAAAATTTTGCAGCTGTGATTGTCGGGGTATGGATGAGAAGGAGACTTAATGAGTCAAAGAGAATGCACTTGTGAACCGGAGGCATGGCTTTGAGTGTTTCGGTAATAGCGATTCCGAGGCCGGTCAGGTCCGCGGGATGGTTCACGTACCGTATTTGCGGCATCGGGACCATTTCACCACCGGAGTAACGCGTCACGGCATCGACAACGTAATACATCTCGGGAAGGATGCCCGTTTTGGCATATGTTTTTGAAATTACCCTCACCGGCTGGTTTAATGAAATTACCAGGGGTTTGCAGCCATTGTCCAGGATTTTTTTAGTGACAGCGACATTCAGGCGATTAACCTCCTGAGGAGCAGAGAGCAGGAGATACAACCGGTTTTCACGGGCGACAGCGTGTTCATCCGCCACGATTTCACTTCCCGGTGAGGAAACCGATGTACCCTTCAGGGATCTCTTTATCATCCACTTTTGCTTTCGCGGCGAGGTCTTCGAGGGTAGCAACGATCGTGGCGATGTTCTTTGCTTCTATGGTTAACTGCGACCGGATATCTTCATTGGTATATGTCCCGGATCCCACCTGCCCGGCAATCTCGGACAGACTGTTTTGAATCAGTTCGAGCGGTGTTCGTATCCGGAAAAACGCCTCGTTTAAGTAGGCAAGCAGGGCGATTTTCCGGTCTTCCGCTACTTTGCGATCGCGGATGTCGACAAAACTTTCAACCAGGTAGACTTTCCCTTCAAACTGAATTTTGGCAGTGGTCTTGAGTACCGGGATCAGTTCGCCGTTCGCCGACATCATGCTGTGTTCGGTATTGTAGAACTGCTGGTGGAGATCGGGTTTCGGACAGGTTCCATCGAATGACGGGCAGATGCTTTCCTGACACGTGGTTTCCGTGCAGGTCTTGCCTATAATGTCATTCCTTTTGATGCCGAGAAGTTCTTCTGCATGGTTGTTGATGTCAACAACGGTTTGTTGTATCGGATCGATGACAATGATCCCGGTCTGGATCCGGTCAAAGATTAATTTGAAAACCTCTCCTGTTTTTGGGAGTGTACCATTGCT
>JAQWDG010000203.1 GCA_028705545.1 Methanoregula sp.
CCGAGAGCCGGTTCTGGGCAAGGAGCGTGTTGACGTACTCGCTGCGCTCGCGGTCAAGGCGCTGCATTTTTAAGACGCTTGCCACTTCGTCGGCTACGATCTCAACGTTCCCGATATCCGCAGCGGGAATTCCGGCATCGGTCAGGAGAAGGATCGTCCCGACCGCCTCTTCGCCCTCAAGGATGGGGACGGCAACCGCACCGGCAGGTTCCTTTCCCCCGGCAAGCGAAGCAAGTACGGGAAATGCCGGGTCGTCCTTTCCTATGGCAACGGTTGCAGGGGATTTGTGGCAGCGCTCCACGATGGAGGCAAGCGCCGGCAGGGCCGCAGCCGGAACCGGCAGGGCCGAATATGCAACCCGCAGGGTGTCGAGAAGGACGATGCCGGCCCGGCAGGGCACCAGCCGTTCCCGGATCCCCTTCATTGCCACGCGGAGAAGTTCCTCTTCGGTCCGTGTTGCCCCTGCGGCCCGGATGATATAGAGGAGCGAGGCGAGATCGCCTTTCGTGCGCTTCCAGCCGGCAAGGTCCTCGCCGATCACCGCCATGCAGCCCGCAGGGCCCGATGGAGGAGGGAAGAAGAGAGAAAGGTGGTACCTGCGCAGGACGCCGGTCTGCTCCTTTAAGGCAAGGTCGAGGCTGATCGGGTCGCCGCCTTTTTTCCCGGAAAGTGCTGATGCCAGGATCGCCGCTTCTTCGGGCTGCAGGAGGTCCCGCAGAGAAGCAGCACCGGAGAAGAGCGATTCCGCAGGCCGGTTCCTGACAACGATCGTGGTATCCGCAAGGATAGTGAAAACAACGGTACCGGGAGTATCGAGCCCGGCCTCCAGCCCGGCGCGGTGGAGCAGCGCGGCATGCAGCTCAAAGGCGCGGGAAGCAAGTTCCGGAATGCCTGCGGAAGTACCGGCCGGGGAAAGGGTGGATTCCGGGGCCCGGCCGTTTTTTACCATCCAGAGCTTGTTCCTCCCGATGATGCGGTAGCCGAGGATTCCTTTTTCGTGGAGCGTATTGAGGTACTTGAGCACGGTTGCCCGGCTCTTTCCCGTTCCCAGGGCAATCTTGTCGAGCATCCCCTCTTCGGGAGGGTTTGCGCCGAGATACGAGACTATCAGTTGTTCGGTCTCGGTTAATGGTTCCGGCCCGGGGCCTGCGGGAGACATCTATACTATATAGTCTAACTCTTCCCAGATAAGGCTATCCGTGTTTTGCCTGACGACAGCTTCTCCGGGAAATTATCAAGGGAAGTCCCCACAAAAGACGACATGGTCAAAACATTTATATTGTATCGTATGGATCAACATATTTAGACAATATAGTATAAAATCCCGGGTCCACCGGGAGCACAGAGGTTGAACCATGAAGTATGAATCACTGGGAAAAGAACTGATCGGACTCCTGGGACTCAAAGGCAGCCCGGTCGCAGTAAAGCTTGCAAAGACCCCGGCGGATATCCCGCAGGGTTACCAGAAGATGAGCGAGAAGCACCGGCACTGCCAGTTTGTGCAGGACGCACGGCTCAAAGGCACCATCGGTTATGCAACCAAGGCCGAGCACCTCTGCCGGGGCGGGGCTGCGGTCATGGGGATCGAACCCTCGCCCGAGCTCCTGGCCGACGGCACCACCTACCAGAAACTCGGGAATTTCAAAACCGTCGAGGGCGCTATCGATACGGTGAGCGCCATCCCGAAAACGGGAGAGCAGTTCTATGCATCGGTCTATGCGCCGCTCGAAAAGGCGGAGTTCGAGCCCGATGTTGTCGTAATCGTGGCAACGCCGCGGCAGGTGCTCCGGCTCTCGCAGGCATATCTTTATGCTACCGGCGGTCGGTTTGCTGCCGATTACTCGGGGATCCAGTCGCTCTGCGCCGACGCGGTTGTCGCAGTCCGGGAACGGGGCGTTCCCAATGTAACGCTTGGCTGCAACGGCTCGCGGAAGTACTCGGGGATTGCAGAGGACGAAGTTATCTTCGGGGTTCCGATAAAAGATCTGGAAAAGATCGTCGAGGCATTAAAGACGTTCAAGGAAAAGTGGGGATAATATGGTAAAAACCATCAAGGCCCTGGGCATCAGGGCCCCGAATGCAGAATTCCTTGCCGCAAACGTTCTCAAAAACCCCGACACCCCGGGTGAGGAAGTCCGGTTTATCGTGAGCCCGGGGGCCGAGGCCGGCATGGAGGCTGTGGCCCGGAAGTATGGGTACAAGGCAGAGATCGCAAAGGGTGAGAAAGAAGTGGAGGTCCGCATGGTGCCTTCGGGAAAAACCACCGAAGAGATCGATGTAACGGGAGAGACCTGCCCGGGACCGGTCATGATTGTGGGCGACAAACTCTCGTCCCTTGGCATCGGAGAGCGGCTTAAAGTCAAGAGCGCAAGCGCCGATACGATTGCCGATGTCTCGGCTGCGGTGACAGCATCGGGTTCGCTCATCCTCAACCAGGGAAAAGAGGGCGACCGGAACTTCATTATCGTGGAAAAAGCCGAAAAGAAGGCGGTTGCGGCCGGGACTGCGGCCCTTGCATCAAAGGACCGGGTAGTAGTAGCCCAGAGCAACGGGATCGGGAATGCCGAGCGGGCCTATGCCACGTTCATCTTCTCGAAAGTCGCGCTCTCCATGGGAAAGAAGGTGACGATCTTCTTCCTTATGGACGGTGTTGGGATCGCCCGGAAAGGAAATGCCGAAACCGTGAAGCACCCGGCGTTTCCGGTTCTCTCCCAGGTAATGGACGAAGTGATTAAGGCCGGGGCAACGGTGTATGCCTGCGAACTCTCGGCATCGTTTCGGGGAATCAAAGAAGCGGATCTCGTGCCCGGGGTAAAGCTTGCCGGGGCTGCAACGTTTATCCAGCTGCTTTCCGATCCGGGCAATGCCGTGGTGAACTTCTAGAAGGAGGGAAAACGATGGATAGTACCTATCTTGTAATTGGTTTGGCGATCCTTGTTTCGGCCATGGCAACCGGATTTATCATCTTCCGGATGCAGGGCATGCACCTGATGGCGCACTTTGTCGCAATCATCTTAGCGCTCATCGCAACGCTTGCTGCGGTTGTGACCGGGATGACCGTAGCCGTGTACGCGGCCGTTGTCCTGCAGTTCATCGTGACCATTACCGCATATACCCAGCTTGTCCCGACCTTAAAGGACAGTTTCCAGACCTCGCCCGGGTACAGCGCACACCTGGCCATCGTCACGATGCTGCCGGTCCTTGCCCTTGCCGGCCTGCTGCTGTGACGGGGAAATCGCTTCGCGGTAATACGAAAACGGTACGCTAAAAAAAGATTTTCGCAGGGGCAGGGATATCCCCGCCCCCACCCGGGCATTCTCCGGTTTACCCGGTCACTTTTTTTGCCCGGATCCTTTGCTTTTCTCTGCCTGCTCTTTTTCCATCTCTGCCTTTGCCTTCTCAACTTCGGCTTTTGCCTTTGCAAGGATGTCGTCAAAGGATTTGCGGACGTTCTCTGTAGTCTCTTTTACGGACTTCTCGATATGCTTCCTGCCTTCCTCCGTTGCAACGAGATCGCGGGAGACCTTTGCAAGATCGTCGACCGCGGAGATGACCGATTTTGTTGCAGCGGCAAGGCGGCCGTCAAGGGAATTTTCTTCTTTTGCCGGGGGTGCAGCGGCAGGTGCAGCCTTCTCTTCCACCCAGAGCCCATTCTCAAAATGTCCTTTTGCTTCGGTCATAATAATCAC
>JAQWDG010000204.1 GCA_028705545.1 Methanoregula sp.
TTGCCAATGCCTCGAAATCGGGGGTGTCGAGTTTCGGGTTGCCCACTGTTTCCGCGTAGATGGCCCGGGTCTTTTCGGTGATGGCCTTCCGAAACTCTTCGGGCTTCTGCGAATCCACGAAAACCACGTGGCGCCCGAACTTCGGGAGCGTGTAGTGGAAGAACTCGTACGTGCCGCCGTACAGGTTGTCGGCCGAGACGATCTCGTCCCCGGGACGGGTGAGGTTGAGGATCGCGTACGTGATTGCAGCCGCGCCGGATGCCGTGGCGATCGCCCCGGTCCCTCCTTCAATGGCCGCGATGCGCTTCTCGAATACATCCGTGGTCGGGTTCATGAGCCGGGTGTAGATGTTCCCGAGTTCCTTTAAGCCAAAGAGGTTGGCGGCGTGCTCGGTATTCTTAAAGACGTACGATGTGGTCTGGTAGAGTGGGACCGTGCGGGACCCGGTGGTCGGGTCCGGCACCTGTCCGGCATGGAGGGCGGTTGTGCCCAGCCTGAATTTCTTCTCGGTCATGAATCTTCCTCGGTTGTGTCCTGGTAGTGTTTCGGTCTTTTCTTTAGTTTCCGGCGGTGCTCTTCTCCACCGGAATTTCGTATTTTTCAGCGATCTCGGTAAACGCGTCCGCAAGGTAATGGATCTTCTCCCACGAGAGGCCGTAGGTGTTGAGCTTCCAGGTCCGGGTTGCCCCCGCGAATTCCCCGACAATCCCGCGTTTCGTGAGTTCGTCGGAGAGGTAGAACCCCCGGCGCTTGTGGGTCTGTGCCACGAGATCGAAGCTGCCCGTGGTATCCACCTTGGTGAGCGAGTGCTTTCTCGGGTACTCTGAGAGCACCTTGCTCCCGTTGATCCGGAGCAGGGCGTCGATGAAGTAGTTGGACTTCTTTACTTCCTCGTCCCAGTGGAGCACCCGTTCCTTTACCGTGGGGAACGATGCCATCATCGACAGCAGGGTCCCGCCCATCAGCGTGCACCCGAGCATTTCTACCTCCTTGATCCCGAACTTGCGTTTGGTGAGATCCCCGACCATCCCTGTGGTGCGGAGGGCCTTTGGCGCGAAGTCGTCGTTTATGGCAAGGACACCCGAAGGCGCCACCGAGGCCATGCTCTTGTGGCCCGAACCGACGACAAAGTCCGCACCGATCTTCTTGCCGTCAACCGACTGGACGCCGACCGTGTAGGCCCCGTTGTAGAGAAGGGGGATGTCGTACTGGTGGGCGACCTTTGCTATCCCTGCGATCTCGTGCTCGTTTGCGTACTGGTAGTCGAAGTGATCGATCATGACAAGTACCGGGAGTTTGCCGGTCTCTGTCCTGACGTCCTCGATCTTCTGTGCGGTTGCCTCGGCCGTCACGATGTGCTTGTCGTTTAACGGGACCTCTTTTACCACCCCGCCCGCGTTTTCCACAGCGAGAAACTCGGTGTAATGGGCAAGGGCCGAGACGATGACCGTGTCCCCCTTGTTGACGAGGGTATTGGTCACGGCCTGGAATCCGCGCCG
This sequence comes from Methanoregula sp., assembly GCA_028705545.1. GTDB lineage: Archaea > Halobacteriota > Methanomicrobia > Methanomicrobiales > Methanospirillaceae > Methanoregula. The sequence continues at coordinate 1,500 of JAQWDG010000204.1, forward strand.
GGCGCCGGGCACGACCCGGGCCTGGTCCATGTTGAGCCAGTGTGCAAGATCGGCGTGGAACTCGGCGATCCCCGGCCTCGAGATCTTATCGAGCCGGAAGGGTTTGCGGCAGAAGTCGCAGGTGGAGTACCCGTCACCATACGAGATGAGTGCCTTTCTCGCCTCGGTGGTCAGCCGTCCTGCTGCCTGGATAGGCTGGATGTTGATGAACTCCTCCTCGCGGGAGCGGACATCCAGCGTGCCGGCTATCTTTGTCACCTTCGGTGTACCGGTTCCGGCCTCAAGGTCGGCAATGATGCCCTTGAGGTCCTGGATTTTCTGCCGGAACGCTGCCTCCTGTTCGGCTGAAAAGCCGGTAGGAAGAGAGTCCCGGAAGATCCCCCGGATCTCTTCAAGCTCAAAGAGCGCCTCGAATGTTTTCTGGGTTCTGATACTCATGGTTTCACCAGAGAGCCAGGACCCGGAATCGAACCGGGATATGCTGATCTGCAGTCAGCTGCGTAGCCTTTCCGCCATCCTGGCTTTGTCGTAGTTCACGATTGTGAATATTACCATAATAGATAACAATCGTGAATATTTATAGATTCTCCAACCGGCAGGATTTACCTGATCCGCTTTTCCGGCGGTATGTGACATTTTACCCGACATTCTCATATGATGTTGGGTGATATTCTGCGCGCATATTCGATGCTCACTAGTAATACAGATACTGACATTCCCGGGTAATATATTTATTGCCGAAATATCGGAGCGGATCCATGACAACTAAAAGAGAGGTTGTGTTACGACACACAGTACAGGGGAAAAAAGGGGGAGCTGCGGAAATATCAGATGAGGGGTTCCGGCTGCTGTTCGTTCAGTGCCGGGAGCCGTGTGGTCTTGAAGAGGACCGGGCTGTCGCTCTGCCGGATCTTTTCCAGGATCAGGTCCTTGCCGTTCTTTGTCATGGCAAAGACGGGGACCGACACCCCGGCCTGCAGGAGGGCCTTTTTCCCGGCGATCTCCCGGACGGGCCCGGATGCGCAGGCCGTGATAATATCGGACGATGATGCCAGCATCTCCGCTTCTTCCCTGTCGAGCCCGGTGGTATGGACCGCGAATATCAGAACATCCGGATAGCAGTCCCGGAGTGCCTTTGCCTCACGGGGGAGGGCAACCGTGACTGCCACCCGCTTGTATCCCCGTTCATATGCCCGGGCAACACCGGCGGTCTGGTCAAGCGACGCCCTGGCCGGGTCGATGACCGTCCCGCCGTGCTCTTCGATCCTGCGGATGACCTGTGGGTAGGGGACGGTTTTTACCAGCCCCGACATCCTCCCCCCGATCCCCTGGACAAGGATGGGATCGGTGGCGATAAGCGTGCCCGCACCGTCCGAAGCAAGGACAACGGCATTGAGCATCCCGGCAGAAAGCCCAAAACTGAGGATCTCCGATGCACCAAAGCCGACAAAGGGCCGGGCATCGGTAACCTCACGCCGGGGAGTGCACATGCCCCATGTTTTGATCCGGTTCTCGATGTTTGCCTTTACCGACTCCCGGTCGGGGGTCTGGACCGGGCAGGCCATCTTTTTTGCGAGCGGGCACGAGGCAATACTTGCCTCTCCCACTTCGACCACGGTGCCGTTGCGGATAACCACCCGGCACCTGCCGATGGCTTCCATGATGTGTTCGTCAGGTTCTTCTGCCATGGAACATCTCCCGTACCAGTACTAGGTAAGGGGTGAATCTTATCCGTATCTGTCACGGTATAAAAAAAGTCCGCCGGGATTACCCGGCGATAGAGGGGGACGTGCCCGGTCTGTCCGATCCCTTCACGGGATATCATGACATCGCCGGACAACAGGGCATTCTTTTGGGAGTGGTCTTGTGCAATAGGGTAAGAGTACGGTTCCGGCCCCGGGCGATCCCCGGAGCGATGACCGTCAGGACAACTGCCCCGGCAACGATGCCTGCTGCTGTCGGGATATGGCCCGCTGTCCGGTTGTTCTGTTCGGGCAGGTGCCCCTCGGGCGATTTTTCCGCAAGCAGGCCCGCCAGGATGAACATAATGATGAACCCGGCAAGGGCAGAAAGCGTCGCGGTGTGTCTGTGATGTGGTTGCATGTCTCTTTCTTGTTCACGCTTGTAAGGGTGAACATACTATATCCGGCATATGTGGATAAGAACCTGCGAAAGCAGGTAATTTTTGCT
>JAQWDG010000205.1 GCA_028705545.1 Methanoregula sp.
GCGTGCTGCTGGAGGTAGACCATGACGAGCATCCCCGCCCACGCGGTCGTGATGATGTAATAGAGATAGGTGTTGAGGTCGTCGGTCCCGCTCTGGAAGACCAGTTCGCCGAGCGCGATCATCGCAAGGGTCGTTGCAAGCACGATGAAGGGGAGGAGCCCCACGCCGTACAGGGCCGCAAGGATACAGGAGACATAGGCAAAATACCGGAGGTTAAAAAACCGCCAGAGGACCAGCACGAAGAAGATGATGGTGAGTGCCATCAGCCATGCGGGCTGTACGTACGGGCCGGCAAGGACAATACCTCCGGTGATCGCAGCCGCGTAGCCGAGTCCCCGCTGCTTCGCCATTATTCCCAATATTTGTTTTAGGATGACAAGAGTCTTATCGTCTTTTTGTTTCGCGCTCTGCCCGCTCCTTTCAAGCGTTTCAGCGCCGGTTTTTGCGATTACTATATTTTGTGCAACGACCAATCCGGTACGGAATGGCTTCCTCTGACGAACTTCCCAAAAACTACGATTTTGCCGAGGTGGAGGAGCGCTGGCAGAAGAGCTGGCGCGACGAGGACCACTATTTCGACCCGAACTCGAAAAAGCCGCAGTTTGTGATCGATACGCCCCCGCCCTACCCTACGGGCAATTTCCATATCGGAAACGCGCTCAACTGGTGTTATATCGATTTCTTCGCCCGGTACAAGCGGATGAAAGGCTACAACGTGATGTTCCCGCAGGGGTGGGACTGCCATGGCCTTCCGACCGAAGTAAAAGTCGAGGAGCTCAACCACATCACGAAAAACGATGTGTCCCGCGAAAAGTTCCGGAAGATGTGCCGGGACCTGACAATAAAGAACATCGAGCAGATGCGCCTGACGCTCCGGCGCATGGCGTTCTCCACGGACTGGTCTAACGAGTACATCACGATGATGCCGAAGTATTACTCAAAGACCCAGCTCTCGTTTTTGAGGATGCTTAAGTCCGGCTACATCTACCAGGACGAACACCCGGTGAATTTCTGTACCCGGTGCGAGACGGCGATTGCATTTGCCGAGGTTTCGTACGAGGACCGGGAAACGCAGCTCAACTTTTTTGATTTCGATGGTGTCGAGATTGCGACCACCCGTCCCGAGCTGCTCGCGGCCTGTGTCGCGGTCGCGGTTCACCCGGCCGATGACCGGTACCACAACCTGAAGGGCAAGTCCCTGAAAGTTCCGCTCTTCGGTCACGCTGTCCCGGTTGTGCAGGATGAGGCGGTAGACCCGAAGTTCGGGTCCGGCGCGGTCATGATCTGTACGTTCGGGGACAAGCAGGATGTCCACTGGTGGAAACAGCACAACCTTCCCTTGAGAAAAGCCATCGACCGCAAAGGGAAGATGACGGAGATCTGCGGGAAGTACACCGGCCTTTCATCGACCGAGTGCCGCAAGGCAATTCTCGCGGACATGAAATCTGCCGGCATCCTGAAAAAGCAGGAGAAGCTCCAGCAGCGTGTCGGTACCTGCTGGCGCTGCAAGACGCCGATCGAGATCCTCTCGAACAAGCAGTGGTTCATCCGGATCAGGCAGCAGGAGATCCGGGATGCGGCGCACCAGATCAAGTGGTATCCCGAGCATATGCTCCTGCGGATGGAGAATTGGATCGACCAGATGGAGTGGGACTGGTGCATCTCCCGGCAGCGGATCTTTGCAACGCCAATCCCGGTCTGGACCTGTACAAAGTGCGGCGAGATCGTGGTGCCGGACGAGAAGGATCTTCCCTGCGACCCGACGCTCACCAAGCCCAAACAACCCTGCCCGAAGTGCGGCGGGAATGACTTTAAGGGCGAGGAGGACGTGCTCGATACCTGGATGGACTCGTCCATCTCGGTCTTAAACGTGACCGGCTGGGACGGTTCCGGGAAGCCGAAGATCTTCCCGGCGCAGATCCGGCCGCAGGGCCACGATATTATCCGGACCTGGGCGTTCTACTCGATCCTGCGTTCGGTTGCGCTCACGGGAAGCAAGCCGTGGGATCAGATCCTCGTAAACGGCATGGTGCTCGGCGAGGACGGTTTCAAGATGAGCAAGAGCCGCGGGAACGTTATCGTGCCCGAGGACCTTGTCGGCCGGTACGGCGCCGATGCGCTCCGTCAGTGGGCGGCAACGGGAGCTGCGCTTGGTTCCGACATCATGTTCTCGTGGAACGATGTGATCGCGGCATCCCGGTTCCAGACCAAGATGTGGAACATCTTCCGCTTTGCGCTCATCCAGTTCGGGAAAGACGGCATCGATGAGAATGCCCCCATCACTGCGCTTGCGGATCGCTGGCTCCTCGCCCGGCTCTCGGACACGGTGGCAGCGGTCAGCGCCCGGATGGAGAACTACGAGTTCGACGAGGCGCTCAAGGCTATCAGGGAATTTGCATGGGATGTGCTCGCGGACAACTACATCGAGCTCGCGAAGGGCCGGCTCTATGCAAGCGATGTGTCACGGAAGAGCGCCTGCCGGGTGCTCTACACCGCGTACGACTCCCTCTGCCGGATGCTCGCGCCGTTTGTCCCGTACTTTGCTGAAGAGAGTTACTCGTACCTCAAGAAGGGGAGCGTGCACAAGCAGCCGTGGGTCGACTTCACGTTCAATGACCCGGCGGCAAAGGCCGAGGGCGACCTGCTGGTGAAAGTCGTGGCAGAGGTACGCAAGTACAAACACGACAAGGGCCTTGCCCTGAACGCACCGCTCGGGAAGGTCACGGTCTACGCTCCGCACACGACAAACGATGAGAACGATACGGCCCGGACGATCAATGCGGATGTCCACTGGCGCACGGACAAGGCGCATCTGGACAAGGTGGTCTCGGGCATCGACTTCAACCGCTCGGTGGTGGGGAAGACCTTCCGGAAGGATGCCTCAGCATTCATGGACGCGGTCAAGGCCCTTTCGGCAGAAGAGCTCGCCCACCCGCCCAAGACAATTGCGGTGAACGGGAAAGATCTCCCCATCCCCGAGAATGCGTTTGCCCCGCAGTATTCCTACGTTGAAGAGGGCGCGAAAGTCGACATGATCACGGTCGGCGATGTGATCGTGACGGTGGCGGGGAAGGAATAAGTTTTTTTTAAATTTTCGTCAGGTACATTTTTTTTACATCATTATTTGTGCTTTGGCGAGGGGAATGATAATTCCCCATTCATGATAAGTATCCAAAAGAGTTCTGCACAATTTTCGAAGGTGTAAATTAACAAAGCGGTTTTTGACAGGAACGTGACTTAATGATAATATACCAAAATATAATAGTCAGAATAAGAAGTAACTCACCCAGAATGAATATAATGGGGTCATGAATAATGCTCTGTCCCTGAAGGGTATACCCACTCACAAATGAGAAAATAAAACATACTCCTGTGACGAGTGTGAAGAGAGATGTTCCAAGCAATAACATAATCCGGTACCCGTTTTCCGGATGAAGGATTCGGTAGGACTTTTGGGTAAGGGAATATGTCCGCCATTTCCTGCTGTCATCTGCAGTTACGAACCCATTTTCGGTCAGAATGATCAGATGTTCGTGAACGGTTGATTTCGCAAGACCAAGCTTTTTGGCAAGTTCGCTTACGGTTGTTGCACGACAATCAATCGTTTTCAGGATAGTGACCCGGACATTGGATGACAAAACATCGATATCTTTCCGGTCAAGAGGAATATCAACCATATCCTG
>JAQWDG010000206.1 GCA_028705545.1 Methanoregula sp.
AAGTCAGCCATATGGTAACGGGGATTACGACAATAACTGCCATCGAAGTGCAGAGAAAGGTCATATCGCCCCTGCCAAGGGGTTTTGTTTTTACAAACAGGAAACTGTCCCTGCCGTATCCACGGCAGAGCATGCTCGTATACACCCGTTCACCTTGTTCGTACGAGCGGATGAACATCGTCCCGATGAGATACCCAATCTGGCGGAGCCGGTACCGGTACGGGAGGTGCCGGTCAAATGCATCGAAACATTTTGTCTGCAATGTTTCGTTCATCTTCCGGTACATGTAGCCAAAGACAAACAGGTACCGGATCATCATGCCAAGCGCAAGAGCAAATTCCGCAGGAAGCCCCATCCGGGCGGCACCCTCAAGCATATCGGGCATCCTGGTTGTCGAAGAGAGCAGGATGATAAACGAGATACAGATGACAAACTTCACGAGCAGGATAAACGCGAATTCGACCGATTGGACATAGATATTGATCCCAAACGGGAGGGAATAGAGGACATCGTACTCCGTATAATATTTGTTTTTTAAAAAGATCTGGAAAAAAATGATAATACCCCAGAGCGGGACAATCGCACAAACCCGCTTGAGATATATCATAAACGAAAGCCGCGTACAGCACCAGAGAAGCACAAAAAAACAAAAGAACAAAGCCCCGACTGTATAGACCATCGTGGAATACGGTACAGCGACAAGGGCAATTACCGCGGCAAAGCAGATCGCAATCTTTACCCGTGCATCGATCCGGTGAAGGATACTGTCCTTATATGCGTCTCTTTCAATCTGGAAGAGTTCCTCGATCATGATCGTTTGCCAAATGCACGGAGGAGTGCGTCTTCTGCATCAGCATAGGTATATGCCATCGAGACTTCGACACCGTTTTCCTGAAGCGAACGGAGCAGCCGCGGAAGGACGGGGACATCGAGACGGACCGATTTCAGCATATCCGGCTGGAGGAATATCTCTTCAACGGTACCCGAGGCAATAATCCTGCCTTTATCCATTACATAGATGAAATCGGCGACCTCCGGAACCAGGGCGACATCGTGGGTCGAGAAGATGACCGTCATACCATATTTCGAGGAGAGAGAGTTAATGAATCCATTGAGATCGGCAACACCTTTGGGATCCAGACCCGCCGTAGGTTCATCAAGGACAAGCACCTCCGGTTCCATTGCAATCACACCGGCAATGGCAACCCGCTTTTTCTCGCCACCGCTCAGGTGGTGAGGGACACGGCTGGCAAGGTACTCAATACCGACAACCCGCAATGCTTCGTGAACCCGGTGGCTGATCGTCTCCTCGTCAAGCCCGAGGTTGGTCGGCCCGAACGCAATGTCCTGCTCGACGGTTGGGGAAAATATCTGGTCGTCAGGGTTCTGGAAAACAAGGCCGATGAATTTACGGATCTCCTTGCGGTTCTCTTTTGTAATGGGTTCTCCCCTTATCAGGACCGAGCCTGAAGACGGCTGAAATATACCGTTCAAATGCTTAAAAAGCGTACTTTTCCCGGCACCATTTGAACCGATCACAGCTATGCGGGCATTTCGCGGCGCGATGAAATTGACATGGTCAAGGGCGGTGACATTGCCCGGGTAGACATAACAGAGATCGCGGGTCTCGATAAGGTGCATGAATATACGGGATATGCGGAAAAAAATAAAAGTCTATTGGTTCTGTTTTACAGGTTTCCCGGCAAGTTTGATCGCATACGCGATCCCGAGTACAACGCCAAAGGCCAGCAGTGTACCGACGACAATGGCTACAATACCCCCTGTCGATCCCATTGCCTCCCCAAGCGAGTAATCCGGCATCGGGGATTCATAGGAGAATTTACCGGTCAGGTCTTCATGGATCTCAGCACCTTCCGGAGTTCCCCCGGTAAGGGTCTTTTCACCCTGAACGATCAGAGCAGTACTCTCAAGACCGTCCGGATCTCCGGATGCGAGGAAAACTGCAACCACACCTATAAGAAGGGCAACGATAATCCCGCCAATCAAAAAGGTCTTATTATCGATCATGCTGCTTTTGCACCTCCGGCAGCAGGTTTGACCCCGCTATCCACCAGATCCGGCCGGACACTGGTAATCAGGTAGATTGCAGCGACCGTGACGATACCTTCAATCACACCGATTGCAGCATGGTAGATTCCCATTGCAAGAAGACCTTCCTTTAAGGGGAAGGTACCTGCCAGGAACATCTCAATGGCACATGCGAGTGCCGGGATAAGGCAGGCAAGCCATGCAGCGATAAAACCAGAGACCGGCATGCTTTTTGTCATTTTCATGAGGCCTTTGAATGAATAGAATCCGACAAACCCACCAATCACACCCATGTTGATGATATTTGCCCCCATTGTCGTGAGCCCCCCGTCACCGAAGAGGACACCCTGCACAATCAGCACCATGGTAAGGATAAACACCGCTGCAAACGGAGAACCGAGAATTATTGCGGCAAGTGCTCCTCCCACAAGGTGACCGCTCGTTCCCATGGATACCGGCAGGTTGAAAGACTGAAGGGCAAATATCCCTGCTGCAAGCACGGCCACAAGCGGCAGTTTTTCCTCGCTCATCTCGTTCTTTGCCCATCGTAAGGCAAGGATCACAAACACCAGGGCAATAATCCAGTAGATCCCGCCCTGCCAGATCGGTATGAATGCATCAGGTATATGCATGACTCCATCTCCATTAAATTTTAAAATTACAGATAATTGTAACACCATGTAGGTGAAATATGTTACGATTTAATAATATTCATGCAATTTTCTCTTGCGATCGATTAACCGGTTATACATAAGGATTAGGCGACAAATCGCATTCATATCAACAATATTATCCCAAAAACGGCTCCTTTCCATCACCCCTGTAATCGAAATTTCTTTGGACAATTTTTCGATTAATTTTGCGGGTTTATGATGATTAATCAAAGATTGTGCTACGAAATAGACAGTTTTTTATAACAAAACGCAGCTATGATTATTCCGGTGAAAACATGCATATTCCTGATGGATATCTTGGACCAATTACCTTTATCCTTCTGTATATCGTGATGATTCCAATCTGGCTGTATGCCGGATACTGGGTACAAAAGTCCCTGCGGTCCCGGCAGGTACCCTATCTTGCCCTTGCAGCAGCATTCTCGTTTGTTATTATGATGTTCAATGTCCCGGTCCCCGGGGGCAGCTCGGGGCATGCCGTAGGAAGCGCTCTTGTGGCCATTATCCTTGGTCCGTGGGCAGCGGTCGTGACAACATCGGTTGCACTTCTTATCCAGTGCCTCCTGTTTGGGGACGGCGGAGTTACTGCATTCGGGGCAAACTGTTTCAACATGGGCGTCGTGATCCCGTTTATCGGATTTTATGCCTATAAACTGATCAGCGGGAATTCCCCGATAACGTCAAACCTCAGGATCGCTGCCGCAGCAATCGCCGGTTATGTCGGCTTAACGGTTGCAGCAGGTGTTGCCGGGTTCGAGATGGGCATGCAGCCAATTCTCGAACATACTGCCGCGGGGGTACCACTGTATATGCCCTATGGGCTGAATGTGACAATCCCGGCGATGCTAATCGAGCATATGATCTTCTTCAGTTTTGTCGAGGCGATAGTGACCGCGCTTGCCTTTTCTTATATCGCACGGAATAGTCCGGAGATCATCTTTGATTACA
>JAQWDG010000207.1 GCA_028705545.1 Methanoregula sp.
CGAGAATGCCGGTAAGAAGGCTTCCGAAGATCATCACCGGGAGCAAAAGCCAGAGCGACTGCGGCGCGGACCACTGGCCGATCGCGGCAAGGCTCTGGCCCTCCTGCGGGTAGGTGTAGTGCAGGAGGTAGCCCATGAAAAAGGCCGTGCCCCACTTGAGCCCCTCGAAAAAGAGGAGGGCCCCTAAACCGGCGATTATCCCGACCACGAACGCGATCACGATGACGCGTTTGGTGGGAGTGATACCGGAAGGGAACGAAAATGCCATGGCTGATGGACTTTCTGTTTTTTTCCAATCCTATTTTATCGTTCTTATCCACAAGCCGGGTTGGTTTTCCAAAAAAAAAACAAAAAAGTCCACGACCCTGCCAGCACCGGCACGGCCCTTTGAGGGAAAAAAGAAAATTGCCGGGCGGTTATTCCGTGCCGGGGTTAACGATGATCGTCCCTTTGATGGCCGGGTTTTCCGTGCAGTGGAACCCGTACGTTCCCGGGATGGTAAAGGTCCACGGGAATTCCTCGTTATAGGAAAGCGGCGACGACATGAAGGCGTCCGGGTCGTTTTCATCGGATGCGACCGTGAGGTATCCCGTACCGGTATTGAGCCACGTGACGGTAACGCCCTTATCCACGACAAGGACCGGGGGATTGGCACCGGAACTCCCGATAAGGATCGTAGTCTGTGCATTGTAATCCCTCCGGGGCGCCGTATGCGACGGCGACGAACCGGTGCAGCCGGCAGCAGACAGGAGAATAACGGTAAGGAGAAGCACGGCACCGGTCCGGGCCACCCGACAAGCTCTGGCACACATGAAATCAGGGATTGGCCGTCCTCGGGTAAATGCTTTCGCGGATTAAACGCAGGTTAAGCCGATAAAAAAACGGAAACCTGCCGGGGCTGCAAGGGATGGCTAGGAGTACGGGTGGATCTTTCTAAACAGCCAGACCTTGGCCAGGTCGTTAATGACAAAGAACCCAAACGCATATCCCCAGACAATGAGCGCAAGCGTCCACCCGAGCGGCGCCATGAAGAGGCCGTACACGGCGACCAGGGTCGCAAAGACCTGCGTGAGCTCGGCGGCGCCAAAGAGGGAGAGCGCCGGGTACGGGCGCTCCCAGAAGTGCTGCTTTCCGGTCCGGGCCAGGTAGATCGTCATGTGGCCGGCAACGGCGAGTTTTAAAAAGATGAGCGTCTGGATGACGCCCGGGTCGAGGTGGAAGTATTCCCGCGCAATCAAAAGGAGCAAAAAGCTCGAAACAACGCCGAGGATACCGAGGATGCTTGCGATGGTGAGGATCCGGTTCATCTGCCAGCGCACGGGTTTGTCCGCAACCGGCGCATTGTCGAACGCGATCATCATGATGGGCAGGTCGTTTAGGATCGCGAGCACGACAAGCATCAGTGCGGTGACCGGGTAGAAATTCAGCAGAACGATGCAGAGGGTTAAAAAGATGAGCACCCGGACGGTCTCTGCGATCCGGTAGACCGCATAGTTCTCCATGCGCCGGAAGATCTCCCGGCTCCGTTCTATCGCATCGATGATGACCGAGAGCCCGGGCTTTGTGAGGACGATATCGGCCGCGGACTTTGCGGCATCGGTTGCTCCGGCAACCGCAATACCGGCATCGGCTTCGCGGAGAGCCGGGGCATCGTTCACACCGTCCCCGGTCATTCCGACAATGTGGCTGTCGCCCGCGAGTACTTTGACGATCCGGAACTTGTCCTCGGGAAGCACCTGCGCAAAACCGTCGGCAGCCTCCATCTGGGCAAGCGCTTCGCGGCCGTCGTCGTTTTTGAGTTCCGTGCGGGGCAGGATATTGGTGCCCATGCCCACCTGCCCGGCAATCTCCTGCGCAATGGCGACGTGATCCCCGGTTACCATCTTCACACTGACGCCGAGTTTTTCTGCCTGGGCAATCGTGGCCGCCGAGTCCTCCCGCGGCGGGTCGAAGAGGCCGATGATCCCGAGGTACTTCCATTTCCCGTCCGGGCCGGTCCGGGCAACCCCGAGCGCCCGGAAACCCTTCTTTGCAAACCCCTCGACCCAGCCGACGAGCACATCCCGGTCTTCCCCGACGGTCCCGGCAAGGGCGGCAATTGCCTGCGGCGCCCCTTTTGCAACTTCAAACGACCGGCCGGCCGCATCTTTTACCGTTGCCCGCGAGAGTTTGCTCACCGGATCGAACGGGACAAAAGCCGTGACCGTCCCGGGACCTGCCTGCTGTCGTGCATACCGGGCAAGGACCGCTTTGTCGATCGGGTCGTCGCTCTCCTCCCGCGAGGCAAAGGCCGCGGCAGCGATCACGTCCGCTTCGGTGATGCCGGGAAATGTCTCGACCCCGCCGATACTGATTGCGTTCTTTGTTATCGTCCCGGTCTTGTCGGAGCAGAGGATGTCCATGCCGGCCAGTTCCTCTATCGCGGAAAGCCGGCTCACGATCGCTTCTTTTTTTACAAGCGCAACGGCCCCGACCGCGAGCGTGACCGTGAGGACTGCCGGGAGAGCCGCCGGGATCGCGGCGACAACGAGGATGAGTGCGAACTGGAGGGTATCCGGCAGGGACTCGGCACGCATGAGGGCGACGATAAAAACGATGCTCACGAGCACGACCGCGAGGAGGATGAGGTAGTCCCCGATCTTCTGGACCGCAGCCTGGAAGTGGCTCCGCGGCGGTTTTCCCGCAAGGAGCCGGGTGGTCCTCCCGAAGTACGTACCGGTCCCGGTCATCGTGACCTGTGCGTCCATCTCGCCCTGTTTTACGATAGCGCCCGAGTACACGGTGTCGCCGGCCTTCTTTTCGACCGGCAGCGATTCGCCGGTCAGCGCCGACTCGTCAAGGAGAAGGTAATCGCCGAGAGCAAGCCGGGCGTCGGCCGGAACGATATCGCCGAGCCGGATGTGGACACGGTCACCGGGCACGAGCTCCTTTGCCGGCAGGTCCTGCCATTTCCCGTCGCGGAGGACGCGGGCACTGGGAGCGAGCCGCTGTTTTAAGAGCTCGATCGCGTTCTGTGCCTTTTTTTCCTGGAAAAACCCGACAACCGCGTTGATGAGGAGCAGGAGAAGGATGACGCTAAAATCTTCCCAGTGCGCAATAGCGGCCGAGATTGCCGCCGCCACCTCGATCATCCACGGGATCGGGCCCCAGAAATACGCCAGGAATGCCCGGAACGGGTGCTTCTTCTCCCCGGGGATATCGTTTGGGCCGTACTGCTCCATGAGCCGGGCCGCCTCTTGTGCAGAGAGGCCGGACGGCCGGTCCGGCAGGTCCGGGGAAGTTGGGGCCGGGGGGTTTTTTGGAGAATCCGAATCTGGCATGGTACGTAAGGGAGAAATACAACGGTCTTATACAACGGTCTTTTTTTTTAGACTGTCTTTGTTCTTCACGTTCTTTTTTTTTAGAGACAAAATACCTGCTGGTCGGGGATTTGCCACACCGGAGATCCGGCCTTTTCGCTCGCCTGAAAAACCGGTAAAATCAGAAAGGGTTTAAATCATGAACCCGATAAACCTCCGTGCTGATTTGTGGTATTGGATATCACGTATTTCCTGTTAATGTTCGTCTGAATATTTCTCACAAATCACATTCCTGCCCTTTTACGTGCAGGAATTCATCCGCCCATACGAAAAGGTGACTTTATGA
>JAQWDG010000208.1 GCA_028705545.1 Methanoregula sp.
TGCCCCCGTGGGGGGCTCACGGCGTATGCGATAGTGTGGGTATTGCCTGTTTCGGGAGCTGCCCAAGAATGCCGGTAATACGACATCATCGCTAAGTGGGGCACCACGAGCGTGCGGAGCGGAGCCCATGGAGCGTCGAATAATTTGCAATTATTTCTGCTGTGTAGAAAACCTGCGCGGGAGGGTATTACGTAGGGAGGGAACCACGGGTGCTCGGGGTCTATCGACCCTCGCCCCGTGGAGCATGGCCATATTTGTGCAGCCAAAAAAAAGATCAAACCCGGGGGTCATGGAGAGCTCGTCCCCGTGGGTTGCCTTCCACTCTTGGGGAGTGAGGGGTTCCCTCTCGCAATTCTTATGAGCACGGTTGGGAAAGATTTCTACAAAGCCATTATTTCTACAAAGCAGGTAATACTGCCTCATCTCTAACCGGGGGATGCCTCTGGTGTGCGGGAGCGGAGGCTTGCCGGAGACCCAAAAGAGCGTTGTTTTATTTTTGGGGATATCCGCAGAGCTAAAAATAAAAAAAGCGGGCAGGTCCCGGCAGCTGCCGGCAAAATTACTTCGGCACCTTCCGGCACATCCGGACATCGTGGACCATGACAAGGCCGTCATCGATCATCGCTTCGACTTCGGGGAGCATCGCATCGATCTTTTCCGGCGTATCGATCACATCGATGATGACCGGGAGGTCTAAAGAGAAGTTTAAAACGTCCACGGTCCTGAGCCGGTTCTCGTGGCCAAAGCCGCTCATGCCCCGGTATACCGTGCAGCCCGTCAGTCCGCGGGAAAGGAAAAATTCCGGCAGGGCCCGGACCGCCGGCTTGTCGTTGACCTTTGTCGATTCCGCGATATAGATCCGCAGTAATTTCCCGTCCTGCAATCGCACACCGTCCTTTTAGAGCAGCGAAATCCCGTATCCCAGCAGCACGCCAAGGATGCCGCCGCCCGCATTGGAGAGGATGTTTGCCCCCATCGTATAATAATCATGATTTTCGAGCATCCGGAATGTTTCGTACGAGAACGTGGAAAATGTCGTGAATCCCCCGAGGCACCCGGTGCCGATGAAGTACATGAGATCGGCAGGCTCCCGGGTAAAGACGAGGAGGGCAAACGCCGCGCTCCCGAGAACATTTACCGCGAGTGTCCCGAGGGGGATTCCCCTTGCCGTCGGGGCTTTTGAGACCACAAACCGGAGCACGGCCCCGATTGCCCCGCCCAATCCCACGAGAAGCGCCGGCTCCATTCAGATCCCCCGCTGGTACGAGATGATGTGCCGGCCGGCAAGGACGCCCGCGAGGCCAAAGAGGATGCTTGCGAACAGGTACGCCGTGCCGGTCACCGCCCCGGCCTGGAAGCTTTCCACCGTGAGCGCGGAAAACGTAGTAAACGTCCCGATCACGCCGGTCGTAAAGAAGAGCCGTGTCCGCCGCGAGAACACCCCGATGTAGATCGACTCGTACATGAAGATGCCCATGAAAACGCAGCCGATAGTGTTGACGAGAAGCGTCCCGATAAGCGTGGAGACCTGTGCGTCTGCCAAAAAGCGCAGGACTGCGCCGCAGAAACCGCCGGCTGCCACGAGCAGGTACGGGATGGGATCGGTCTTTATGGTATCAGGCCCCCGTCAGGGTAGTCTTGCAGGGTGCCAGAACAGCGTGCTGTCGGCCGGCCAGTCCTCGCGGTGAAGATATCCCAAACGATAAAAACTGCCGGTCCACCGTCACGTGCCGATGGAGCAGGCTCCTTTTGTCGCATGTATCTCATCCCCCAAATCGCCGATAAATCAAACTGTACCAGAAGTCATCAGCCCGGAATCCGGGCGGTTTGAGGTGGACTTCATCGCCTTACCAGCAGTTTTGCCGGCATCCACAAAAATTCTTGTGATGGAACCAGACCGGCCGGTATCGGGCCGCCGTCATACCCCCTCGCACCGTTTCCCGCATGGGTAGGGAAGGGCGCGAAAAAAAATCAGGTATTTTCCTGCGGCTCTTTCCCGAACACCCGGAAAAGTTTCTGGTATCCCTTCGCAAACGACGTCTTTTCCAGGAGGAAGACGAGGATCGAGCAGGCAACGATGGAGAAGAAGATCACAATGTAGGTGACATCCTGGATCGTCTGGCCGGCTGCGATCCCCGCCTGGAGCGGCATGGATGCAAGGACTGCGGAAGCAAGCCCCTTTGGCTCCATGATGGACATATACGCAGCATCGGCCACCGGGATCCTCCGCGGTATCGTGAACCAGACCATTGCGATCCGGGCCAGGTAGATGATGATCGTGAGGAGTGCGCCGATATACAGGATGTCCATATTGGTGAAGTGGATCGAGATCCCGATATAGATGAAGAAAAATGTTTTCAGGAGCGAGACGAGCTGGGAAAAGAACTCTACCTCAACGGGCGTGAGCTCGACCTGCGTGACATCGTTGCCCAGGAACGGCAGGACTTTTTCCGCCTTGAAATAGTTCAGGTTTCCGAACGTCACGCCGAGCGCAAGGGCCGCAATTGCACCGGAGAACCCGAGCAGGCTGACAAATCCGAAGACGATGAAGACAAATGCCGGTGTGATAAAAATGCTCTTGATGGTGACAAGTTTATGGTAGACCGACGACCACCAGACTCCCGCCACAACACCGATGATGATCGCAATCAGAAACGAGGCGATAAGGTTTCCCGCCACATGCCCGATATTGAAGTCCTGGACCTTGAAAACGTCAATGAGCGCGAGCAGGATAACGATGCAGAGCACGTCGCCGATGGCAGATTCAAGTGCCAGGATTGCTTTTGTATCCTTTCCCATGTTGAGGTAGTTGGTGAACGGGATCACGACCGCAGACGAGGTCCCGCCAAGGATCGCGCCGAGCATGCAGGCTTCCATGAGCGTAAAGCCCATGAAATACTGCATGACTACGATACAGATCACGGTGATGCCGACAAAATTCGTGATGGTGATCGCGAGCGTCCCGGTCATCGCTTTTTTTAAGGCATCGACCGTGATGTGCAGGCCGCCTTCAAAGAGGATGATTGCGAGCGTGACCTCGGAAAAGATCGGCCCCACTACACCGAATGCCGAAGGCTCCACGAAATCGAGCACCGGCCCGACTATGATCCCGAGCGCGATTAAAAAGAGTACGTCGGGTATTTTTGTGATGGTAAAGAACCGGGAGAGGATATTCCCTAAAAAGATGAGGATCCCGAGGAAAAGGACTGTTACCGCTGCATCCATCTGATTTACCTATTGGGCGGGGAGGCGAAATATGTTGTTGATGGCTGCGGTGCAATATACCACCGGGCGGTTGGGGGAATTGGGAGTTGCGAAAATAATCCCGGCCTGTCTTGTACCGGGTAAAAGATCGGGGCTGTCAGTTGGGGTATTTTCCGGATTTTTGCTTTGCAAGATCTCCAGTTCAATAATATTGTCGCCCCCCTTACGCCAGCCCTGCCCCCGTGGGGGGCGGGGGCTATGCGATAGTGAGGGTATTACCTGTTTTGGGAGCTGCCCAAGAATACAGGTAATACACCATCATCGCAAATGGGGGTGCCCCAGCGGCGGGGGCGGAGGCTTGCCGAAGCCCCCATGAGCGTCTTTGGATTTCATTGAAGTGACCTACAAAGAAAAAAAATTA
>JAQWDG010000209.1 GCA_028705545.1 Methanoregula sp.
TTTTTCGTTTTACCATTCCATGTGGTCGAGGACCCGGTCCCAGATGACGAGGAGGCCCGGGATGACGACGTAGGCGAGCAGGCCTGCGCCCAGGAATGCGATGACGATCGCGGTTTCGGTCTCCATGACGGGTCACCTCATGCGAGTTCCGGCACGGTGTCGGCCCAGGTCTCGACCTTGGTGCGGATCGCATCGTCTTCGTACGAGGTGAGGCTGACCTTGTCCCGGGAGAACGTGAGCTGGTAGATCTCGCCGCTCGGGTCGTGGCATTTCAGGGTCGCCGAGTAGGTTTCGGTGTCAGAGTCCCGGGCGGGAATGCCGCCGTGGGCCGTGGCAAGTGCGGAGTCGGCGAGGAGCGCTGATGCGCCGGCGTTGAAACCGGAAACGCTGTTGAATTTTTCCGAGTTTGTGCCAACGACTTTTGCATCGTTGTCCTGGAAGTTGATCTTTACCACATACGCCTCTTTGGTCTTCTCGACCGGGGCGTGGGTCACGCCTGCGGTGAGGTATTCGACGCAGCCGAACGGGTTGCTCGTGACAACGGCGTTGACGATCGAGACAAACGTTGCTACGTCTTCGATGGGGCTCGCGAGGGTTCTTACTGAGGTTTTTACTGCGGAGTTCTGGACGAAGTCTCCCATAGTGTATCACTCCTTATTTTGTGATGGTGTTCGGAAATTGCCGGGCTCTTTTCAGTCCGCCCCGGTGCTTTCGGGGATTCTGGTGTGCCGCCGTTTTTCCCCGGGTGCCATGATCCTCCGGACCACGGGCGGTAAACCGGGCATTCTGGCGGGCACGTTCCCGGCCTTGTACTCCTGGCAGGCGGACCGTGCCGGTTTTTCCGGCGGGAGGCGGGTTTGGTTTTCCCGCTCCCTTCTTTGTTCGTTTTTCGTTTCTGTCTCGGGGGCCCCTTTGACATACTATTGTAGGCGTTATGGGATGATGTGCTTTGATTATGAAATTATTTTTTGGGAAAACCGGGGATATTTCATTGCCTGTTGGGTTATCCGGGCACTCAACGGGATTATTTTTTAGGAACAAAAATGTTCCTTGTTGACCTGCACATGTTCACGCTTCAAAATCTTCTTCACGATACCCGGAGGATAGTAAGGTAAGAGGATCCGCGTGGCCCACTCATCGAATACTACCCAGAAACTGGAGATCACAACCCTTGAGGGCTGGCTCTGGGATGCAGCCTGTAAGATCCGCGGAGAGATCGAGGCCCCGAAATACAAGGATTACATCCTACCGCTTATTTTCTTAAAACGGTTATCTGATGTCTTCGAAGACGAGGAGAAGAAACTGGAAAAAGAATACGGAAGCCGCAAACTCGTTGAAAAAATCCTGGCCGAAGACCACACACTGGTCCGGTTTTACCTGCCTCCAAAATCCCGTTGGGAGGATATTTCCCGGAAGAGCACCGGGCTCGGAGAATATGTTACAGACGCAATGCGGGCGATCTCGCGGGAAAATCCCCGACTCCAAGGTTCGATCGATATCGTTGATTTTAACGTGACGGCGGCGGGACAACGCATCATATCGGACGAAACCCTCAAAGTCCTGATCGGCGTTCTGGGAAAATACCGCCTTGGTCTCACGGATGTCGAACCGGATATCATCGGGAGGGCGTACGAATACCTGCTTCGGAAATTTGCGGAAGGTTCGGGTCAGAGCGCCGGTGAATTTTATACCCCCCGCGAGGTTGCGCTGATCATGGCGCATATCCTCGATCCGCGTCCCGGAGAGGAAGTGTACGATCCCTGTTGCGGATCCGGCGGGCTGCTCATAAAGTGTGCGATGAAATTCCGGGACAATTATCATAACAACCCGGCCATTGCCCCGCTCCAGTTCTTCGGGCAGGAGAACCAGCATACAACCTTTGCCATGGCAAAGATGAACACGTTCATCCATGACATGGAGGCACAGATAGCGCTGGGTAATACGATGGAACACCCGGCGTTTCTCGTTCGCGAAGGTGCCCTGAAGCATTTCGATATCGTGACCGCAAACCCGATGTGGAACCAGGACTTCGAGCAGAAAGTGTACGAGACCGATGCGTACAACCGGTTCGGCTATGGTTTTCCCCCGTCAAGCAGCGCCGACTGGGGCTGGATCCAGCATATGTTCGCCTCGCTCAAAAAGACCGGCCGGATGGCGGTCGTGCTGGATACGGGAGCAGTCTCCCGTGGCAGCGGGAATACCGGGAAGAACCGCGAGCGCGATATCCGGAAATATTTCGTGGAGCACGACCTGATTGAGACGGTCATCCTCCTGCCGGAGAACCTGTTCTACAACACGACAGCACCGGGCATTATTCTCGTGATCAACCGGCAGAAACCGCACTCGGGCGAGATCCTGCTGATCAACGCTTCGAAACTTTTCCGGAAAGGCCGGCCCAAGAACTTCCTGCCCGATGAAAGTATTGCGCAGGTCGCGGAGATTTACCGGGACTGGAAAGCGGTGGAGGCCATCAGCACCATAATTCCCCTTGCCGATGCGGCAAAGAACGATTTCAATATCAGCCCGTCCCGCTATGTTACCCAGAACGGGAAAGACGAGACGCTTCCGCTGGAGGATGCGGTTGTTTTGCTTCGGGGAGCTGAAGAGGAGCGACGGGAAGCGGATGAGAAACTGAAGAAGGTGCTGGCAGAGTTGGGACTGGAAATTTGATCAATAAATAAGTTTATAGCCAGAGAGCCAATCTATACATGAAGATCAAAAGGAGACAATCATGTCGCCGTCAACTGCAAAAAAACGAATTTACAATCCTTTGACCGGAAAATATTACGAGATTCGCCAACGTTCAAGCGCATATGGCGAAGCCGGGCAAATCAAAGGATTGTGGAGTTCGAAAAAGAAAAAAAGATAATTCTTGATGAAGGGCGTTACCATTCCTCCTCAGCGCTGGTACATTGATACAAATGTTTTAACACATTGGGTTCTTGGTCATGGTGGTGTCCTTCAGTTATTGTGCCACCAATTTTCACTTCCCGACCAGTTTTTTGAAGTCTATAAAAGCAGGTATGAACCTTCGCTCTCATTCATTAATGCCGTGATCGATAAGAAAAATCAAGGCATTCATGACGATTTCTTTGTCTCGCATCTTGCAATCAACGAATTGTTTTCTGCAATTCGCGATGAAATGCGTAGTATTATCCTTTTCAACAAGGGTTGCCCGATCTCTATGTGGAGAAATCCGCGTTACGATCCAATTATCGATGCAATAGATTACCAGGCAGTATATCAACAAACTCTTCAGGCATTCATCCCCTTGTTTGAAAATGGTAAAAAAGATGGGAAAACACAAGATAGTGTCATTCAACTGATGGTCGAACAATCTCCTGAAAGCCCGAACTACTGGGATGTCTATTCTTCAATTTTGTTTCTTGTTAAAGAGGCAAAAACCCACGATGCAACGTTGCTAACCTCTGCAATCCTCGATAAGGCGGACTACTTCGTCACACTTGACAAGTCCCTGATAAAAAATGCGAAGAAGATGCTCAATGATGAGTATCATATCGTTCTCGTTCATCCGAAGGAGGCGATGAACATTATTCGAACGAAGAGGAAAAGTGGAAAGCAGCAAGCGAAAAAATAATTGGATCT
>JAQWDG010000210.1 GCA_028705545.1 Methanoregula sp.
CTGAAAATGGCTGCAGAATACGAAAACTCTTCAGAACAGGGTAAAAAAAGCATGGCTTTTAGGGGGTGTTTCCCGGTAAAGCCGAAATGTATCGTAAAAAAGAAAAAAAATTTAATTTGGGGACGTTGCCGTGCTTACCTTGCGGGGATGATGAGCGAGCGCTCGCCAGCGGGCATGAACTCGCGGATTGCACCCTTTGCGAACTCGCGGCGGGGTTCGGCAAAGTCGAACTTGAGCGACGGGTCGGCGAACGTGATCTTGATGAGCGGGGACAGGACCCATGCGTCCTGGCGGCCGTAGTGGGCTGCGGATGCAATGGCTGCATATTCTCCCTGGTGACCGACGTTCATTGCATAGTTCGGGTAGTTCGGGCCGCGGAGCTCACCGACACAGCCCTCGTCAGGCCGGACAGAGAGTGAGTTTGCGGAACCGCACTGGTCCTGCAGGTCGTAGCCGAAGAAGCCGAGACGTGACCAGCCTTCCTTGTGGGCGAGCATGGACATGTACCATCCGTTCAGGCCGGCGTTGGAGTTAGCCGTGGCAAGAGCGGTGGAGATACCGGATGCTGCTGCAAGGACGGATGCACGCTGGGAACCGCCGAAGTGGTCCTCGAGGGTGGTCGGGAACTGTTCGTACTGTTCCATACCGTAGAGGGTAACCTCGGTTGCGATGTCGTTGACGGTTTCCTGGGTTGCCTTTGCCTTGCCGATGCCGCCGTGCTTGGACTTGATGTAGTCAAGACCGTAGTAGCAGAAGTCATCGAGGATGTTGTCGGTGTATGCAGCGGTTGCATACTGGGTGAACCCGACACCACCGGACATGTAGCTGCCCAGCCAGATCTGGTCGAAGAGCATCGTACCGCCGCCGACCACTTCAAGGGATGCCTTGACGGGGTCGTTCGGGTACTTGCGGTCTGCCTGGATCATATCGCCGAAGTGACCGAACTTGATGCCACCGGGCTCGTTCGGGCCACGTGCTCTGCGGGCCGGGAGAATGTCACCCATCTGGATAACACCGGCGTGCTTTGCTGCAAAGGACAGGTCGGCGACTGCTGCTTCACCGGCGCACATCTTGTACGCACCGATAAAGGACATACCGATCTGCATTGCAGACCACCGGGAGGTCGTTCCACCGTCGCAGGTCCTGCTGACAGTTGTCGGGATGTGGACTGCCTGCCACATGGACTTGCCGACTGCGGCCTTGAGGGCTGCTGCCTGCTTTGCCGGGAAGAGCTTGTCGAGGTTTAAGACGAACTGGGGTTCGAGGTCGTCTGCCATCTCGTCGTCACCGGTAAAGACCTTGACGTAACAGTCGTCGACGAGTGCCGGGTGGGTCTCGACCATGTGTTCCTGAACGACGGCTGCACCGGGCATGGCGTGGTTGAGGACGTGGAGGTACTCGTTGATGGTCTCAGGGGTAACTTCCTTACCCAGACGCTTCTGCAGGGTGCCGTGGGCGAGGTCGAGGCCGACGATGATCGTCCGGCGGATGTCGTCCCACATCTGCTGCATTGCAGCGTTGTTCACAAAGTGAAGGTCATCACCTTCAACGAAGACACCGGTGCCGCTGACCTCGTAGGTCATCAGCTGGCGCTGACCGAGCGGGATACCGCCAAGGTGGCAGCGCTTGGGGTCGTACATTGAGATGCCGCGCTCCATTGCGACTTTCTGGCCTTCCTTTAAGAATTCCATCTTTCTTGGAGACTGCTCGAGACCTTTGCGGGCGAATACGGTCGAGGTTGCGGTCGGGTCTTCTGCGAACTTCTCCTTCATTGCCTTCAGGAAGAGTTTCTGGGATCTCTCGATTTTTGCTTTTCCTGCCATCGTAATCACTCCTTCGGCATGAAGCCGTACTTGGTCCTCAGCGAGTGGATGCGCTGGATGTACTCGACATACTCTGCATCCTCGCGGAAGCCGGTACCGACAAGCGAGTGGTACATGACCGTGTGTGCCTTGAGCCACTTCTCGTCCATCGGCTTGCCGATCTTGACTTCTGCGTCGAGGGGCTCACCGATCTGGTTCTTGACATACTTGACAACGCCTGCCTTCTTGTCGAGGACACAGCGCTGGAGCATATCGAACATCATACCGTTCTCATCGAGACGGAGGGAGTGTCCGTGCACGGTTGCACCGCGGATACCCGTGCGGGCCGGGTCGAAGAGCTCGGTTCCGACGAGTTCCTTTGCGTACTTCTCGAGATCTCTCTCACGGCACTCGATGATCTGACGGCCGGAAAGGGTACCCGGGTCGATCCCGCGGTATCTGTACATCTCGAGCCAGGACCGGACATACGGCTGGCAGGGTGCGTTGTACATCGAGTCAACGAACTGGATGTAACGGACACGGTCGCCGGCCTTTGCGCCGTCGGTCGGGGTGACGATCTTGCGGATCGGGCAGGCTGGTTCCTGCTGCTCGGCAAGGGGCGGGTGTGCTGTCGGGTATGCCGAGCCGGGGGCACGGTGTCCCATAATCAGTACAATATCCTTATCGGTAACATCGCGGAGCTTCTCCAGCTTGTGGGATGGGTCAAGCTGCTTGCGCCGGTTTTCGGCGACAATAGTGGAGCCCGGACAATACTGTGGTTTGTATGCCATTGTTAAATCACTCCAATGAATCCTTCTTTTTAATCAGTTTCATAACCGCCGAAATGACTTCGGCCATCTTCTCGCGTGTGGGGGTCTGGCCGCGGGTAACGCCGCTGACGATCTCCATGACCGTACCTTTGGTACGGATCTGGTCCGCCGGCGGCATCACGTACGCGGTCTTCACACCCTCTTTTGCGAGATCCTCGTAATCGATCGGTGACTGGGAAACAACGATCGCCTTCACGTTACACGCGGCAAGGATAAACCTCACCTTGTGCACCACATGGGAACGGACATTCCCGTGGTGAAGGATGGCGACTTTATGTTTTTCGATCTGTACGATCTCTTTTTCGGTAAGCCCGAAGTAGGCGCCAAGGGCGGATCCCGCGATTTTCGGGGCATCTGGCGGGATGCCGCTTCCCGCGTTGAGTACGAGCGTACTGATGCTGTACTCGACACCCTGCTGCCGCAGTCCTGACGTAATGTCGCAGACGGGCTTCGTGACATGGCGGCGTCCCGGCGACATCCCGACGACAATGACGTCGGGGTACCGGCACTCGGAGATGGTGCCGCGCTGGGCGATACCCCCTCCTTTTCCCATGCCCATTGCCTCGCGGCAGTCGACTACCTGGGTTACGCGTCCGATCGGCATGATCTACTTGATTCCCTGGATGATTACCGGGCCTGAATGGCTCTTTGGATCCGAGAGACCTAAGATATCCCTGTCAGCGTTTGGTCCGTATTTTGCATAGTCCACAAGAGACGGTGAGGTCTTCATGAACTTGCCTTCCTGCAGACGACAGGTAAATTCCGTGATACTCTCTTCGCACGCGGCTTTCAGTGCAGGAATAACCTCACGGTTCTCCAGCTCCAGAAGGATGGTTCCCACATGGACCTGCAGTTCGAGTTCCTCGGAACCGACACGGATGGTGCCTCTCATTGTGTGAGGATTGGCAACACCTTTTGCCGGGCCGTAGGGCACGATGGCGGGCAGGCGCGGGCCGTT
>JAQWDG010000211.1 GCA_028705545.1 Methanoregula sp.
CTGCGGTTGCGTTGATGTCCGCGCCCGGCGTCCCGTTTATCCCGGACACGGCCTGCCCGGTATTACGGAGATAGTACTGGCCCGTAAACTCCGGGTCATCCGGGATCACCGGGGCACCGGGATGCCCTGCGGAGGTTTGTGCTGGCTGCATCCCCCTGCTGCTTGTCAGGGTGATGACCCGGTAATTGGGTTCTGCATAGATCACCCCGGGGTCCCGGGAATAGGCGGCAACTGCGTCCTGAACGGAGAGCGTGGCCGGGAGCCGTACGAGCACGAGCCCCGGAAGCGCCGGCGTGCTCAGATCCTCCTGCACCTGTGCGCCGATCCCTGCATTGGCCTGTGCCATGGCAGTGTCCATGTCGGTATCGCTTCCAAACCGGCTGCGGTTGAACCGCACGATCACCTCACCGGCAACGTACTGGTTTTTTGTGTCGGGATCGGTGAGAAATGTCCGGTTCTCCGCAGTCGGGTCCGGGAGTACCGCGGAGGATGCATTGCCCGGCCCGGGTACGAAAAAGGGACCGGCAGGGGAATTGTTTCCCGCTTCCATGACGAAAATGCAGTATGCAGGAACGATCAGGATACAGCAGATCGCGAGGAGGATCCGCGTCCGGGACATGGATCGTAGTTTTGAGGGGGGCGGATATAATCGTTGGTCAGGACCGAACCGTCCGGCACCGCCGGTGCCCCGAAATCCGTACCAGCCCCCGGGTTTTCCTGTAATTCTGCCCAAGTGATTATCACTAGTGATTTGCAATTTTTTTAAATTGCTGCCTGCCCCAGATCTTAAAAGAAGAAAGATCCCGGGACAGGTATATCCGGCCCGGCCGGCTTTTGTGCGAAACAGGGCTTTTTTAAAAAACCCCGTGAGGAACCGGCGCCATCTGAGGGGATTGAAGAATATGGTCAGGGGTTATCAAAAGAGTGTGGGACGATCCCGTCTGGTTGTCAGCGTAATGGTGATCCTGCTGCTGGTGCTTGCCGCGCCGGTGGAGGCTGAGATCTGCTGGGGCAAGGTATGCGACGCGAGCGCAGCCAGGATTGGCCTGTCCTCGGTCTGCTGCTCCGGCCCCGGCCATGGGGAGTGCACGTCATTCAACCACTGCACGTGTAAGCCGGGCTATGAGGGTAAGGAATGCGCTACAAGAGATTATTGCGGCTATGCAAATGCTACCCCAGTCTGTTATTACAATTGCAGCCCTCGCGACAGCCCCTCTACAAAATCGTACGGTATCTGTTCAAATGAAACCACACCTTCGCTTAAGTTTGATGACCAGTATTGCATCTGCAGCCAGCCGGGCTGGACAGGAACCTGTTGTGTACAGTACCAGCCCGGTTCCCTGAGCTCGTCAGCGCTGGACTTCGGGAACGTTACGGTCGGCGCAACCGCCAGCCCGCAGGCTCCCGTCCTGCTCGCCAACACCATGGGTGCGGCAAATTTGAGAATTCAGTCCATCACCCTTTCAGGCAGCAGCGACTTTACCTACACCACCAACTGCACAACGAATGCGGAGCTGCTTACGGGCAGGAATTGTTCCTTTTCCTTCTCCTTTTCCCCTTCCGCCACCGGATACCAGAGCGCAACACTTGCCGTCAATGTGACCGCAAATGTCAACAAAACTGCATTCGGCGTCCATTACCAGATCCTGAATGCCACGCTCACCGGCACCGGGATCAGGGAGGTCAGCAGCGTACTTGTCGATCCAAACACGCCGACCACGGTCTTTGCCGGAGTTGATGGTGCAGGAATCTACAGGAGCACCAACAGTGGCAGCTCGTGGACGGCTGCAACCATCCCGTCGGTAAGCACCCGGATCAAAGCATTAGTCATCAAAAACGGGGACAGCACGAAACTCTTTGCCGCCACCTATGGCGGGGGCGTGTACAAGAGCACGGACAGCGGGGCAAGCTGGACTGCCTGCACGGACACCGGTCTTGGCAGCAGCAACATCCTCTCGCTCGTGGCCGATTCAACCGGGAAACTCTATGCCGGGACTGACGCAGGAGTCTACACCAGCAGCGACAGCTGCGCGAGCTGGTCGGCGCTCAATTCCGGGCTGCCGTCGTGATGAAGAAGGGAGAGATGGCACACAAAAGACCGGGGCATGCATGGATCCTGGGATTACTGCTGCTTTTGGTGCTCGTCGTGCCGGTAGCGGCAGGTACCGGCACCTGGACCACGACCGGCCCGTTTGCCACCGGACTTGGCAACCAGGTCATCTACGCTCTCGCGATAAGTCCTGACGGGAGCGTGGTGTACTGCGGCACCGGGAGCGGTTCGGTCTTCTCCTACGCCTACCCGGCTGCTGCCCCGGCCGCGAATTTCACCGGCACCCCTTCATCCGGGACCTGCCCTCTTGCCGTGCAGTTTAACGACACGTCTACCGGCTCGCCGACCTCATGGAGCTGGGACTTTGGCGATGGTACCACCTCCGCTGAGCAGAACGCGACCCATATGTACACGTCCGCAGGCAGCTTCACGGTGAGCCTGACCGCATCCAATACCGCAGGCTCCAACTCGCTCTCCCGGTCAGGCTATATCACGGTCACCCAACCACTCACGGCAAATTTCACCGGCACGCCCGCATCCGGCACTGCACCGCTGGCGGTCACCTTTACCGACACCTCCACCGGTTCGCCGACAGCCTGGAGCTGGGACTTTGGCGACGGCACCACTTCCACGCTAAAGAATCCTTCGCATAGTTATACCTCGGCAGGAGCCTTCACGGTCAAACTCACCGTTACCCGGAGCTCCGCGACAGCAGCCAAATCGGCCGCCAGGTACATCACGGTCTCCTCGGCCACTCAGCCGCTGGCTGCAAACTTTGCCGCTTCACCACCTTCGGGCACCAGACCGCTCACGGTCACCTTCACGGACAAGTCCGCCGGATCCCCGAAATCGTGGGCATGGGATTTCGGTGACGGTAACACCTCCACTCAGCAGAACCCGACCCATACTTACACGAGCTCCGGTTCGTTTTCGGTCTCCCTGCATGTAGTTAACGGCACGTACACCGACACGACCACACAGACCGACTGTATCTCGGTCTCCTCCCCTGTCACGCACTTTGCCATCACCGCGCCATCGAAGGCCATGGCAGGCTCAAAGATTGCATTTACGGTCACGGCCCTCGATGCATCCGGAAGCACGGTTACAGGGTATACCGGCACGGTAACGTTCGCGGGTTCCGACCGTGCCGCCTCCCTCCCGGCGGACTATACGTTCACCGCTTCGGATGCGGGTACAAGGAGTTTTACTGCCACGCTGGAGACGGCAGGTTTGCAGACGATCACCGCCACCGATACCACAGACCCGTCGGTCACCGGGATATCCGGTACGATCACCGTGCTGGCCCACCCTGCGACAACGGTTACCCCTACCACGACACATTCTGATGATTCCGGTGAACCCGGCCGGGACACCTCGTTTGCGGTAACTGCACCCGGAACCGGGGCCGGGGGCACGATGACGTTTGCCGTGAACGAACCGCTGAGTGCCGGTGAGACCGGGTACTCCTACGCGATCACCGCCGTGAGTCTTGTTCCGGCACAGGCCCTCGGCTCCACCA
>JAQWDG010000212.1 GCA_028705545.1 Methanoregula sp.
GGAACGCGGCTGACCATTGCAGGAATGCGGGAACTGGGCATGGACCCGAAAAAAAGATCGGAAAACCTGATCGTTTACATCGAAATCGACCGTTGCGGTGCCGACGCAGTGCAGGCAATTACCGGCTGTTCGCTCGGCCATCGCAGTCTTAAATTTCGGGATTACGGGAAGTTTGCCGCAACATTTGTGGACACGCAAACCGGAAATGCCGTACGGGTTTCCATCCACGAAAAAAACCGGGCCGAACACGACAAGCTGCCCCCTGCCGAAGTCATCCGCGTACTCTCAGAAGCCCCTGAACCGGAGATCTTAAAAATCGAGCATGTCCGGCTCACAATCCCCAAAGAAGATCTGCCGGGTTTCCCGGTGGGAAAAGCCCTATGCAGCAGGTGCGGGGAACAGGTATCCGACAACCGGCACGTTACCGTAGATGGCCGTGCATTATGCCGGAACTGTGCCGGACAATCCTATTACATCGTAATGGAAAATGAACGCAAGTAACAAACCCGGAACGATACCCTTTTTTGATTCGGGGAAATGCGTCGTCTCGGATATGATACGAATTATTTCACGCTACCCGGATCATCAGGATTATTTCTGATTGAATGAATAATGCAAATATACAGGAGGACTTTTCACTGTCTGCAAAAAAACTGCCGCCATCGTGCCAGGTCTGCCAGCATCTAGCCCCATCGGGGTTTGCCTGTGCTGCATACAAAGACGGGATACCGCAGGAGATCCTGTCCGGAACTGTCCTTCATACGGGACCGTTCGCGGGCGATCACGGGATTATATTCAGGAAAGCCTCGCTCCATCCCGCATATTTTATGACCGCTGATCCTCCAGGAGTGTGTCTTTTCCGAATTGGTACAGAGGGTTCCTGTGAGCGATATGTACCGATTATGGATGACTGGGAGCCGGACGAGGAATTTGTCCGTGACCTCCTGACCGGCGATTTTGTGTTTTGTGAAGTGGAATGCAGCGAAGCAGAAACCTTCATTGAACAGGCCCGAAAGCAGAAAGATAGCATCAATCCCTGTACGCTTCAGTTCCGGCAGATGATGTACCTGCATAGCAGGAAAGAGTCCCCGGATTCATCTGAAGGGGATCGCGTATAATAATCCCTCACAAAAATACATGGCAAACCCCTGTCCACACGTTTTTGGAAAGACACTCAAAGCCCACTCAAACTGTCTTAGTATTAGCGGAAAAATCATTATGGACGGCATACGTAACATAAACAAAACTACAGGTATCGAACGCCATGAACAACGCTCCAACCAGCGATGAGGGTTTTACCGGCCTTGAAGCAGCGATTGTGTTGATAGCTTTTGTTGTTGTAGCTGCAACATTTTCGTATGTGGTTCTTGGCGCCGGGTTCTTTACAACCCAGACCGCACAGTCTACCATCCACTCGAGTATCGTCCAGGCAAGTTCAAGTATGGAACTAGTCGGAAATGTGTACGGAGTGAAAGATACCGGTGCCAGCAATAACTACCTCGACTACGTTAATGTCACCGTTTCCCTTAGTGCAGGAGGTACTCCTGTTGACGTATCGCAAATGGTAATCTCCTACACGGATGACAATGGAGGCCACAACCCAGACCTGGCGTATGGGGGAATCGGAACTGATGGTGGCACCTGCCCGGTAAATTCTGTAACCAATTACGATACATACTGGTGCATCGGAGAAAAGATCAATAACGAGACGCAGGGAGCCATGCTTGAGAACAATGCACAGATGACTATCATGGTGGGATTACCTTCCACTGCAACACCCAATACAAGATTCACGATTAATTTCCAGCCTGCTGTTGGTGCAGTCCTCCCGATTACAAGGACCATTCCGGGCAGCCTGAACGTTGTGCAGACACTCTATTGAACGTATTTTCTTTCATTTCAGGGAAACAAATAATATCATAAATACCCACAGGGAAAATGCTGCCATCCCCATCTTCTGTTTTTCAATAAACCGCTTTTATTACCTAAAACTCGTGGGCGGTTGTTCTCTTGGAGAGCTTACCCTCACCCTTCAAATCAGGAAATGAATGCCTGCATCATGAGTACAGCAATGAAACGCTTCCGGGCTATTCATAACCCTGTTGGCAAACAGGCCCTACGGTTCTAAAACTACCACTTAAGTAAGAGAAACCGACACCGGGCCGCAATCTGAGGATGATGCGACAGTGCTCATGGTTGGTTTTGTCGGTTGTGCGGCCCGATTTGTGTCGTATTTATTACGGTAAACCAATTGCCGTTTCGAGCGAGGCTCTGATGTTTCTTCCACGTATTCTTGTGTTTGTGTGCATGTGTCCGCTTGGTGCGTGCTTCTCCAAAGGGACAATACATCGTTTGTCCCACAATAATATAATATTTTCTCTTTAACTTTTGAAGATGATTAAATAAAAATATTTATCTTCGCGGGAAAAACTGTATTGACCCTTCATGAATGACGTTCCGTACGAACGATGTGCTGTACAGGAACCGGCCTCCCGCCTTCTTCCGGTACTTGAGGCCACACTCAACCGCTTACGGCAGGCATATAACGAACGGCAGATATCGCCCGGCACGATAGAACGGGTATATCTCCGAAAGGGATGGATTGCAGTAACCGGCACAAATCTCGAATGCGGCATTGCTCCCTGTCATGGCAATTTCCCGGGAAAAATGCCCGATACAAACACTCCGGTCCTTCGTCAGCTGCAATCGCTGATCGGGATACCGCTCCTTGTCCTTCCCGACCTGAAACTTTCGTTAAGCCCCCAGCTCGATTCTTCCGTAAAACTTGCCGTGCTCTGTGCACTGTCTCAGCCATTCCTCGGCTGCCCCACGATACGCAGGTGTGGCTGGCATGCGGAGTGCTGGAGAGCCGGAGACCCGTTTATCCTTGACAACCCGGTTTTTTCCCGGATGATCCGCCCGGACGATATTGTCGCTGTTGCCGGCCCATGGATCGGTTGCCGCAGGTTATGGGAGATCTGCCGCGAACTCCATGTTATCGTACCGGACCCGGATCCGATTTCCTGCAGCCTTGGCGTGGGCAATACGATCTCGGTCGGCCCGACCCGGATCCATTGCCATGCACCGGAAGAGCAAAAGGAAGTTCTCGGGAATGCGGATGTTGTCCTCATACCCTCATCGATACTGGCTGACGGTACCTTCGAACAATGTCTGGGAGATGCAAAAAATGCGCGATTGACCGGCCTTGTGGGACCGGGCGCCTCCCTTGTTCCGGATGCATTTTTTTCGCGGGGATTTGATTTTATCCAGTCCTGCAGGATTGTTGACGCGCAGCATTTTACAGACGACTTCATGAACGATCCCGATCCCCTGGTGGGCGTCTCCGGTTATCAGAAGCAGTACCTGTTTGTCCGGAAGGACCGGGCCGGTTACCGGGCTTCTGGAACCCAGTATACGGATTGCCAGAATAATAGAGAATTGTGCAGATAAGGAGATACACGGATCCGGGAACCCGTGCAAAAAAATGCAGTATAGTTAATCTACCGCTACCATCACTTCGCTGGACTTGACCACGGCATACGCCTCCCTGCCGACTGCAAGGCC
>JAQWDG010000213.1 GCA_028705545.1 Methanoregula sp.
ATTTCTCCCGGGTGTTTTGGCCATACGATTTTTACTGTCAATCACTCCGTAAATACTCCTCACGGTCAAGCACTGAAATAATACATTATCCAGGTTTTTTGTTTCAGCCGACACCAG
Source organism: Methanoregula sp. (assembly GCA_028705545.1). GTDB lineage: Archaea > Halobacteriota > Methanomicrobia > Methanomicrobiales > Methanospirillaceae > Methanoregula. The sequence continues at coordinate 118 of JAQWDG010000213.1, forward strand.
TTCCTGCCGGTAAAAAAAGGATATTTTTACAGGACGACTTCCCGGAACTGTTTTGCAAAGACCGCACAGATCGGGCACTTGAATGGCGGCTTCCCGAATGCAATATGGCCGCAGACCGGGCAGATGTACACCTTCCCGGTATCGAGGTCATGGCCTGCCGCGACTGCGGCAAGGGCCTCTTTATAGAGGGCAGCGTGAACCTCTTCGGCTTTTCCTGCATAGGTAAAGATCTGTGCCGCCTGAGTGTTCTTTTCCGCTACCGCCCCGGCAAGAAAGGGAGGGTACATCTCCGTGTACTCGTAAGTCTCCCCTTTTATGCTCTCTTCAAGGTTTTTCGCGGTGGGACCGGCCGTGCCGAGCAGGTTAAGGAGCCGCCGTGCGTGGATTGCCTCGGCCTGGGAAGCTGCAGAGAAGAGGCGCGCTATAATGGGATACCCCTCTTCTTTTGCCTGCACGGAAAATGCCGCGTACTTCCGGTTCGCCTGGGATTCGCCGGCAAAGGCGGCCTGTAGATTTTCGCGGGTTGCCATACGGAAGAGTATACCCGGTACAGTTCATAAACATTGGGCATGAGGCAGTTCCTGGCAGAGGGATGCCGGCCCTGTTATTCCCGTGAAAAAATGCGTTTTTGTTACGCTCTGTGGATCTTTGTGAGCGTCAGGATATTGCGGTGGTTCTGGTGCCGGTACGTCACGATATCGGCTGCCTGCCGGACAAATGCCATGCCAGGGTCCCCGTCTTTTTTGGCCGGCTGAAGCGGGTTATACGGTGGGGCGGTATCGGAAATTTCCACGGTAACTTTTTCGGGCGTTCCCGTACACCGGATGCCGATCTCCCCGGGCCTGCCGCGGTACCCGTGCCGGACAATGTTTTCCATGCTCTCCTTTACCGCACAAGAGAATTCCCGGATTGCAGCGGGAGAAAATTCCTGTGCGGCCATGACCTCCGCGAGATCGTCCGTGACCCGGAAGATCTCTTCGGTCTTTGCCGGCACGAGGATATCGAAATGGTTGATCCTTATCCCACCCTGATTACCATGAGCGTGATGTCGTCGTACTGCGGGGCGCTGCCGCTGAAGGTCTTCACGTCCGCGAGGATCGCATCGAGGATCTCTCCTGCCGCTCGGCCGGCAGAAGAGGTAATGACCGCACGGAGCCGGTCCTCGCCGTACATCGCCCCCTGCTCGTTGTTTGCCTCGGTGATCCCGTCCGTGTAGAGGACCAGCACATCGTCGGCGGCAAGCGGGAAGGCCTTTGATGTGTAGGGGGAGTTCTCTTTTGCGCCAAGGGCCATGCCCGTCCCCTCGAACTCGATAAGTGTCCCGTCCGCGGCACGGTACAGGATAGGGGGGTTGTGCCCGGCGTTCACGCAGGTAATCGTCTTTTTGTCGTGGTCGAGGATACCGTAGAAGAGCGTGACAAACATCCCCTGGGTTGCATCGGCTGCGATCAGGTTGTTTGCCTGATAGATTGCCTGCGCCGGATCGTCGCGGTGCCAGGTGGCGCTGACCCGGACAATGATCCGGGACAAGGCCATGAAGAGCGCTGCCGGCACGCCCTTCCCGGAGACATCGGCGATCAGGATCCCCATCCGTTTGCTGCCAAGCGAAACGACCTCGAACGGGATCACATCGAAAAAGTCCCCGCCGACCTCTTTTGCCATCACGCTTTTCCCGGCAACGTCAAAACCCTCTACCTTCGGGATGGTTTTGGGGAGGAAACTCTGCTGGATCTCGGCGGCGATGGCAAGCTCGGTATTTTTCTTTGCCATCTCCCGCACGAGCGTGTCCTTTTCGGCCTGCATTTTGCGTTCGTTTTCCAGGTTTTTGATGATGAACGCGAAGATCAGGACCCCGAGCCCGTTTGCGACCGCCATCGGGACCCAGATAGTTTCGACAAGGGCGAGAGCTGCGGAGAACGGCTGCGCGATAATGAGCGTCAGGAGCATGTGCAGGCTTTCCATGAGTACGGCAAAGACAACGGCAATGAGGATCGGGACGAATTTTTTCTTGTTCGCGAGCCAGATGATCCCGCCAAAGAAGCCGGCAAGGACCGTGGCGATAACGCAGGGGACGACCGTGAACCCGCCAAGGGAGGCACGGTAGGCTGCGCCGATGAGCCCGGCGCCGAGGCCGACCACCGGGCCGCCCACAAGCCCGCCGACCATGGGGCCGAGGTCGCGGACGTTTATTACCGCGCCCATGATCTCGATCCCGCCCATGGTGCCGTAGATGGAGAGGGCGCCAAAGAAGACGATCAAAAAGATCTGGATCTTAATCGCGGGGTGGCCTTCGAGCACGCTTACAAAGAATCTGCTCCGGGTCAGCAGGTATGCGGCGACAACGATCACGCACATCAGCTGGACCATAGCAAGGATGAGGGGGAGGATGGTATTTGCCATGGGGTGTTTCCGTGCTAGTGGTGTTGGCGGGACCGGGATTTAAGGGGTGGGGCTTTTATCCGGCCGGTTCCCTGTCCTGCAAAAGAGTTTATTCCGTGAACCCGGTTTCTGCCATTTTTTTCGGATCGAGGAAAAGCGCCATCCCGGTTTTCATTCCCCGGAACCCCATCTTTTCGTAGAACTTTTCTTTCCCGGGCGAGGCATAGAGAATTACGTTACAGTTTTTGACTTTTCCAAGCAGTGCTTTTACCATGGCCGCACCGATTCCCCGGCCCTGGTATTCAGGAGCGACGGCAATATCATAGAGTCCGGCCTGGTATGTCCCATCTGAGATGACCCTCCCAAACCCGACAAGGCTGCTGCCGTCAAACGCAAAGACTGCTGCATGGCTGTTCTCAAATGCCCTGCGATGGATATCCGGTGTATAATGGGACATGCCTCCGCTTTTGAGGATCCCGGCAACTAGCGGCCAGTCAGTTTCTTTACAGGAATCACGCAGGATAATTTTCACCAACACCGCTCCTTGTATCATTGGTAGATTCCGGGCATATCCAAGATAATAGTGCCGGTATCCCCGGGCCGGACATCTGCCCGATCCCTCCCTGCGATCCGGGACCGGGACATCACCTCTTTTGGGGAACAGCACGAACCCTATTCCATGCAAACCCGCCGCGTCCTTGTCTTCGATCTCGACGGCACCATCAGCGACCCGGTGACCGGGATCTGCCGCAGCATGAATTATTCCCTTGAGGCGTTTGGGTACCCGCCCCTCACCGGGCAGGAGGTGTCGCACTACATCGGCCCGCCCATCGAATGCACGTTCCGGGAGATCACGGGCGAGACCTCGGACGAGCGCATTGCTGCGATCATTGCCCGGTTCCGGGAGCGGTACGGCCGGGCCGGCTATGCGGAGAATACGCTGTATCCCGGGATTTCTGAAACGATAACGGGGCTTTTTGAGCGCGGGGCAGGGATGGGGATTTGCACATCAAAGCGTGCCGATTTTGCGGAAAAGATCCTTGAGA
>JAQWDG010000214.1 GCA_028705545.1 Methanoregula sp.
GATTCTGATCTACGCCCGGATGGGTGAGAGCGATCTGGGGCTCTGATCCCCCGACACCCTTTTGTCGGATCGCGTCCGATCCGTACCTGATGCAGGCCCCCCTCCTCCCCCCGACGCACCCCCCGGCGGTCTTCGACCCCTCCCGCACTTACCGCTATTCATTATACCGGGAATGGGGCGATCCCTCCCACAAAGCCACTTTTATCATGCTCAACCCCTCCACCGCCGACGAAACCCACCTCGACCCGACCGTGACCCGGTGCTGCGGCTACGCCCGCCGGTGGGGTTACGGGGCCATCGAGGTCGTCAACATCTTCGCCTATCGTTCGACCGACCCGAAGGGCCTCCTCGCGGTCGCGGACCCGGTCGGGGAAGAGAACGATCAGTATATCCTCGCCGCGGTCGAAGACGCCGCCCTCGTCGTCGCGGCCTGGGGCGTCCATGGGGCGCTGCAGGACCGGGGCCGGATCGTGCAGGAGCTGCTCGCGGATCGGTGCGCCCTCACCAGTCTTGGAGTCACGAAGGACGGGCACCCTCGGCACCCCCTTTATCTCCGGGCCGACGCGGTGCCGGTGCCGTTCTGACCTGCATGTGCAGGTTGAATGATCTGCACCCGGGATCGCCGTGCTGCGGGGCTGGATCAAGAACTTGTCCGGGATCTTTTTCCCCGATCCCTGATCCGGGCCGTGATCCGCGAGTTCTTCGGCACGGCAGCGCGATCTCACCGCTGCGGCCCCCGTTCGATAACTTCGCCGGGCTTTTTTGCTCCGATCGGATCAGGGCCGTGCGTGATCCCAAAACATCGGTATACCTTATGTGCCTTCGGCACAAACCCCCTCATCGATCTAAAATGACTGGCGGGCAAGAAACTGACGACCCCCCAAGGTTCAGAGATTTTGCCGAAGAAAAAAAGAGGCTAGAAGGCTCGGGGCTCAAGATCGCGGACATCATTAACAAAGAGATCCTGATTACCGGGTATTCTATTGAGCCCAGCAATTTCCCCGCGAGGGATGGAAGTCCAAAGAACCGTCTTGGGCTAGAGTACACACTCGACGGGGAGAAGCACGTTACCTTCACCGGGTCAGAAGTTCTGATGGCACTGATTGAAAAATATCATCATAAAATCCCGTTCTACGCTACGATCAAGCATATCGACCGCTACTATACCTTCGGGTGATCCCAAGACAACCCTTATCCCCCGGCAGGGCAACCATCCTGCCGGAAGCCGCGTTGTGTGAGCCAACCCTTTCCGTGTTCTCCTAGCAGGGGGCAATTGGAATAATGGGCGGAATGCGGGGCTCGGTTATCTCAATTCGAATAACACCGCCTCGAAATCCACGCGAAACAATGGCACGCACCTCGAGCTCATGGTTATGCCACCTGGGCGGCCCTGAACAGCGGCTCTCCCGAACCGGTACTCCGGTCAAACACACACCGATGCCTTGCGGAGGAGTCAGTAGCCCGTGCGCGAACGCCCCTCTGCCGGGCGGGGCTCCACCACCATGAAACGGCACGGCAACCTCTTCTCCCAGATCATCGAGTACGAGAACATCGTCCGCTCGCACCGGCAGGCGCGGCGCGGCAAGGCCCGCTATCAGGAAGTTCAGATGGTGGACAAGACCCCAAAAGTCTTCTTCGACGCCATCCAGATGTCCCTGGAGGAGCAGACCTTCCGCACCTCCCCCTACATCACCAAGCGGATCTTCGAGCCGAAAGAGCGCCTGATCTATAAGTTGCCGTACTACCCTGACCGGATCGTCCATCACGCGATCATGAATATAATCCAGCCGATCTGGGATCGGATCTTTATTTATGATCTCTATTCGGCCATCCCGGGGAAGGGCCTGCACAAAGGCTCCTACCGGCTACGCCGGTTCATGAATGACGCGGAGAATACGCGCTACTGCTTGAAGTTTGATATCAAGCAGTATTACCCCTCCATCGACCACGCGATCCTTCTCGACCTGATCAAGCGGAAGATCAAGTGCAAGAGAACTCTCTGGGTGCTGGAAGAGATCATCACCAGCGCGGATGGGGGGAAAAACATCCCCATTGGGAACTATCTCTCGCAGTATTTCGGCAATATCTACTTAAATTGGTTCGACCACTGGATCAAAGAAGATCTGGGGCGGGACTACTATCTCCGGTACTGCGACGACGGCGTGATCCTCGGCAGAACCAAGCAGGAGGTGCTTGATCTCCGCGAGCAGATCGGGCAGTACCTCACCGACAACCTCGACCTGACCCTTAACCGGAAGACCGCGATCCTGAAGGTCGATGTGGTTGGGATCGATTTTCTGGGCTACCGGCACTTCAGGGAATACACGCTGCTCCGCAAATCTTCCGCGCAGCGGTTTAAGAAGAAGATCCGCTATATCGAAGACAACTACCGTACGATGCCCCCGCAGAAGGTCGTCAGTTCGGTGATGTCGTACTACGGGTGGTTGCAGCACTGCGACTCGTACAACCTCCAGCGCAAGTACCTCTTTGAGAACCCAAAGATCCTTGCGATCATGGACTTGGCATCGGAAGACCTTGGGATAAAAAATCCGCTCATCAAAGTAATGGAGGATATGCACTCCCCCAGCACTAAGCAGAAAGGTAGTGCCCAGGCACGCCACCATAGGCATGACATATATGCTCCCGAGGCTATGCTGGAGTAATATGCGACGGAAAGGCGGCAAGACGGTGCTTGCAGGGCAACAGGTACACCTGCTTACGGTTCGAGAAACTGCGGATATCGTTGGCGTGACCCCCAAAACAATCCGGAAGTGGTTGAACGATAAGGCCCATCCTTTGCCCGGGGTCAAGATCAACTCGCGAGCGTGGCGGGTGGTTGAGGGCGATCTGATGAAATTCCTCTCCGCGGGGTACATCGAAAAGTAGGGCAGATTTAGGGGAGTGGTTAAAATGAGCGATAAAATGCGTGGTATCTGGATCATCTGTCTGCTGGTTGCTGCTCTTCTACTTGTGCAACCAGTCACCGCCGAAGGTGAATCATCCGGCGGGATCCTTGAATCGATCATCGACTTCTTCACTTGGTGGCTTCCTGAGAGCGAGCCCGCCGAAACGGTGACAATCCTCTCCGAAGGAGAGTCCCCCGAGATCCCCGGCACCAACATCACGGCCGTGCCGACCGTAACACCTACGACAACGCCGGGGGAGAATGTCACCGTCGCCCCGACCCCGACGCCGACCCCCCGCACCCTCGGCACCGTCTACGCGGTGAACTACCGGACGAGTCCGCCCTACGGCTCGGCACCGTTCATGGTCAGGTTCACGGCCGTGAACGAGAGTGATATCGAGTACACTCACTGGCAGTTCGGGGATGGCTACTCCTCAACTGAGCGCGACCACTGGCACACCTACGAGGCCGCTGGCACCTACACCGCAACCCTGACGGCCGGCAACAGCACCTGGAACCAGACCGCCGAGATCGTGATCACCGTCGAGCCGCCCGGCGTGGTGCCGCTCCCGACTGATGCGGAGGAGATGTTCTGATGCGACCGTGGCACTATCTCGTCGCGGCGC
>JAQWDG010000215.1 GCA_028705545.1 Methanoregula sp.
CTCGGCTCCATGATCCTCGCGATGGGGATCTTCTACGGCGGCCTCGCGCAGGTGATTGCCGGCATCGAAGAGTGGAAGAAGAACAACACGTTCGGGGCAACCGCTTTCACCTCGTACGGTATGTTCTGGCTGACACTCGTAGCCCTGCTGGTGCTCCCGAAGCTGGGCCTTGCCGATGCTTCGGATAAGACAGCGATGGCTGCGTACCTGGCGATGTGGGGGATCTTCACATTGGTTATGTTCGTGGGGACTTTAAAGGCGAACCGGGCGCTCCAGCTGGTGTTCGGGACCCTTGCGATCCTGTTTTTCCTGCTTGCGCTTGGGGATGCAACAGGGAACGGCACGATCACGGTGATTGCGGGATACGAGGGGATTCTCTGCGGATTTTTGGCAATCTATGCCGGTCTTGCACAGGTCTTAAACGAGATGTACAAGAAGACCGTAGCACCGCTTTAAAAAAACAATCCTCTTTTCTTTGGCCCCCGGGCCCCGGTTTACAGCGCCTGATGGATCTTCTTTCGCTGCGCAATCCGGTATCCGGAGATCACCTGGACGGACGGTCCGAACCCGGCGTCAATCGCGGGATCGCCCGAATCCACGTACAGGGTCGGTGTCTCCCGCAGCTTGTGCGGCGTTGCGACTACGATTATCCGGTGTATCCCGACCTTTCGAACCACCGCGGGACTGATCTGCTGGCTGCCCCGGCCGAGGATGAATCCCTGTGCGCCAATAGGGCTTACGATGATTCGGGCATCCGGATATTTTTCGGTAAGGTAAAGGAGCGTCTTCTCGTCCGCATCTGCGGCAATGATTTGCCCGTTTAGTACCGCGTCCACGCCAAGGAGTGTCTTTTCGATCCCGAGCCGTCGGGCGATCGCCTCCGTGGTTGTCCCGGCCCCGATGAGATAGAGCGTGTCCGGGAGCATCACTTCCGCCATGAACCGGGCGATCTCCTCCTTTGCCCGCTCCTCGTCCGTCTCTTCGAAAACCTGCTTTGCGGGTTGCGTCATACCGGCCCGGGCCGGGACCCGGGCAATACCGTAGAGCCGGGTGGCAAGCGTGCCGGACCGGTATGCGGTCTCGTCAACGTCAACCACCTCGCCATCTGTTATAGTGTACGAGCCGGAGAGGATCCCGGCCGCTGCGGCAGGGTCGACTGCAAAGACCGCGGAGTACATCTTCACGCCTGCGGGGATGCCAAGGACCGGGATGCTTCGGTCGGCAGCGGCAAAGACATCCCGCGCTGTCCCGTCGCCCCCGCAAAAGAGGATAAGGTCAGCCCCCTCACGGACAAATGCCCGGACAGCTTCCATTGTATCCTCCGCGGTGCTCGCGCCTCGTGGGGTATACGCAATCCGGTACCGTGAGATCCCGCACCGTTCGAGCACAACCTCCCCCATCTCCCCTCCGCAGGAGAGAAACGTGAGATCCGGGAGATCCCTGAGTGCCGCAAGGGTGATCGCAGCCCGATCCTGTGCGTGAGGTACCGCCCCCCGACGTCGGGCCTCATCGGTCTTCCCGTCCGTGCCCTTGAGACCCACCGACCCGCCCATACCTGCGGCCGGGTTGATAAGAAAGCCGATGACAGGCATAGAAAAAAATGATTTTATTCGATCTTCGGGATCCGCCCGAGGGCCTCTTTGATCAGTTCGTCCGGGTACTCATAGTCTACGAGCTTGCCCGAATAGAACGCGTCGTAGGCACTCATGTCGAAGTTGCCATGGCCCGAGCAGTTGAAGAGGATCGTTTTTTCCTCACCGGTCTTTTTGCACGCGAGCGCCGCGTCGATTGCTCCCTTTACCGCGTGGGATGTCTCAGGGGCAACGATGATCCCCTCTGTCCGGGCAAAGGTCTGGGCTGCCTCGAACACCTCGCTCTGGTGGTAGGCGACTGCCCGCATCACGCCATCGTGCACGAGTCGGGAGACAATGGGAGAGTCCCCGTGGTAGCGCAGTCCCCCGGCATGCATTGCCGGCGGGACAAAGTCGTGCCCGAGCGTGAACATCTTGAGGAGCGGGGTGTAGCCCGCTTCGTCGGCAAGGTCGTAGGTATACAGGCCTTTTGTCAGGCTTGGACAGGACGCCGGTTCCACTGCAATAATATCTGTCTCCTTGTGTTTTCCCGTGAGCTTGTCGCCCGCGAACGGGAACGAGATGCCGGCAAAGTTGGTGCCGCCGCCCACGCACCCGATCACCACGTCCGGGTAATCGTCGACCATGGCGAGCTGCTCCCGGCACTCCTGGCCGATCACGGTCTGGTGGAGGCAGACGTGGTTTAAGACCGAGCCCAGTGCATAGTTCGTGTTGCTGTGACTTGCAGCATCTTCGACTGCTTCAGATATGGCAATGCCGAGGCTTCCCGGGGTTTCCGGGTCCTTTTCGAGAACCGCACGCCCGGATGCTGTCTTCATGCTGGGGCTCGGGATACATTTCGCACCCCAGACATTCATCATAGACTTCCGGTATGGCTTCTGCGTGTAACTCGACCGTACCATGTAGATTGTACAGTCGAGATCGTAGAGCATCGTGGCAAAGGCGAGGGCCGAACCCCACTGCCCGGCCCCGGTCTCCGTTGAGAGCCGTTCTATCCCGGCCTTCATATTGTAGTACGCCTGCGGGACAGAAGAGTTGGCCTTGTGGCTTCCGGCAGGACTCACGCCCTCCCACTTGTAATAGATCTTTGCCGGGGTCTTGAGGAACTTTTCCAGTCGGTGGGCGCGGTACAGGGGGCTTGGTCTCCAGAGCCGGAGCACATCCCGCACTTCTTCGGGGATATCCACATGGCGGTCGGTTGTTACTTCCTGCCGGATCAGTTCCGTCGGGAAGATCGCGGAGAGATCGGCAGGAACGATTGGCTTGTGAGTCTGCGGGTGGAGCGGGGGGTCGAGCGGCGAGGGCATGTCCGCCTGGACATTATACCATTGCTTTGGGATCTGCTCCTCGTCAAGGAGGATCTTGGTCTGCATACTAAGAAATTGCTTTGTACAGATATATACATTATGGTACATTTTTGCGAATTTTTGTATTTTGATAAACATTTTGGGTGTGAGCTCCGGAAAAGCCGCGTGTTCCGGACCTGACGGTATGTTGTATTGACAGAAGGAAAAACGACGAAAAGTTTCGGATATTACCCGCTGCGTTTCAGGTCCGGGTGATCGTTCCTGAACCGGATAAGAGAGTCGCAGAACTCGCCGAGATACTCGTCCATCGAGAGGCTCCCCTCCTGGAACCGGCACTCCTCTTCCTCGATCACCTGTTCGATCCTGTCTTTTGTCGGGAGGAGGAGGTCGAGAGGGACACCTGCTTTTTCTGATCCCCTTATCATTGTTTCACGGAAAAGGCCGATGCAGTAGGCGATCCGGTAGGTATAGGATTCTTTTGTTTTTTCCAGGTAGCCGGCTACCCGGTCGGTTTCGATAGTAAGGAAATCCTCTTTTACCTTCTCGTCGTTGCACTTCCCGAGCATGTACCGGTAGTGGGCATACGGGTACATGGTTTCAAGTTCCGTGGGCACGATCCCGC
>JAQWDG010000216.1 GCA_028705545.1 Methanoregula sp.
TCCGATCTCCCGGGGCGGTACCGGGCCGGGAATGCGAGCTTTTTTCGGGTCCGAACCGCGGAAGACGGTATCGCGGATACGCCCGGATCAGCTTTGGCCTGACGATCCGGCGAGATCGTTTTCAGTTCTATGGGAATTGGCGTCAAAGATTGTTAAAAAACCGGCAGTGAGAAACTGTTTTTTTTAAAACCGGGTAAAATGAAAGCCGCGTAGACCTGCAAAACACCGGGCCTGTAGGGTGTGTATCCTCCTTTGGTGGGTTTATCCCTGCGTGGCCGGGGCACAGGACGGTGTTATTGCCCTTCCGTTTCCCGGGCGGGTTTCTCCCCGGTCATCAGAAAAAGGGTAAACGTCCGCACCCCGCCGTCCGGCCCGGGCTTTGTCACGATCGCTGCGGTCCGGTTCCGGACCGAAACAAACCCTGCGGCTTCGAAGGATTTTCTCATGAGGTACCGGTCGAAACCGAAATGGAAGACGCCCTCGTTTGATTCGTGGAATCGTCCCTCATCGGAATCGAGGTCAGCGATGGCGATCTTCCCGCCCGGTTTGAGAATACCAAAAATCCGTCCGATGAGGCGATCGGTGTCTCTGATGTGATGGAAGGTCATGCTGCTCGCTGCAAGATCAAACGGTCCGGGAAGATCGTCTTTTTCGAGATCAACGCACCGGGTGCGGACATTGGTAATGCCCTGCGCCGCGATCTTTTTTTCCAGTTCGGCGAGCATGCCCGGCGAACTGTCGATGGCGGTGACCGAGCCGACATGCGGCTGGAGGGCCAGCGTTACAAGGCCCGTCCCGGACCCGAGCTCGAGCACATCCGTATCCGGTCCCGGGCGAAGTGCCCCGAGGATTGCCTGTGCCACGTTGTTTGCCATCCGGACCCGGTGGGTTTTCTGGTCCCAGGTTGCCGCTGCGGTATTAAAATCGCGTTTTTCGCCGGCCATATGTGAACGGAAGATGGGTGCGGTAAACAAAAATACCCTGTGGCGCCGGGGAGCCGGCGGGCCTGTCGTACGGTCCGGGAAAACCAGGACACGCTCTTTTTCCTGCACGGCATTCCTCCGCAACAACCATCTGGCCTCCCGCTAAAACAGTCTCATTAAGCACATGCGGATTGTCACCCCCACGTCCACGCTCCGCGACTGGAGCACGAGCGATGCAGCGCGTATCGTGAAGTACGCGGACAACCCCCGGATTGCCTGCCATCTCCGCGATGCGTTCCCCTCGCCGTACACAAAGGAGGACGCGGAGCGGTTCATCACGTTTGCCACCGGCCCGGGCCGGCACCTGTACCTGGCGATCGATATTAGCGGCGAAGCGATTGGAGGGATCGGCATTTCTCCGCTCGCTGACGTGAAGCACAGGACTGCGGAGATCGGCTACTGGCTCGCGGAGCCGTTCTGGGGCCGGGGGATCGCAACCGACGCAGTCCGCTCGCTTGTCCCGGTTGCGTTCGAGCGGATGGGGATGGTCCGGCTCGAAGCCGGGATACATTCGGATAACCCGGCCTCGATGCGGGTGCTGGAGAAATGCGGGTTTACCCGGGAGGCCGTCCACAAAAAAGCGGTGACAAAGAACGGGCGGCTGCTGGACGAAGTAGTGTACGTGCGGTTCGCAGAAATGGAGTGATTTTTCACCCGGAATTATCGGGTTCTCCCGGTCGAATTTTACGTGGCCGGGAAAACCAGGTAAATCCAAATTTTCCTCACAGGCCAATATTGACCGGGCGTCTGGAAAATGTGTTGAACTTTTTTTAAGAAGGCAGTATAAAAAAAATTATCCTGTTTTCTTCATCCGGTTTTTTTCGTGAACGGTATTGAATCTGTTACTAATTACCGGATCCCTGTATCTCTGCCAGTTTCTGTTTTTAATTCAGGAATCCGTTGCCTTGACGAATTAATATTGCCGCGCATATCCTCAAAAAGGGCATGTAACACACTATCCCGGTTCTCTTCCACTGCCGTATCGTCTGGATCTCTCTCAACCATTTTGTCATAGTACAGGTAGGTCTGTCGTTCTGTTTCTGCGGTCAGCACATCCTGATAAAATATCGAGAGACTGGAGGATAAAGCCGGATTAAATTTATTGATATCCTGCCTGTTTGAGTAATACATGCCCCAGTCAGGATAAAGCGGACTAACCCAGTTAAAAGTCTGGTTAAAAAACGGGGAATCCGGATTTTTATAATCCATGGTCGGGTCGTTTAAAGAATTTTCAAACAGGGATTCCTGGAGTTCGACATAATCTATGTCATAATAAAACTCAGTTGCCAGATGTTTTTGTTCGTTTTTTTATATTCTGGGTTGAGGTATACTGGAATGTCAGATAACTCACGCATACCGGAAGAAGTATTCCCGAAATGAACAATGCGATTAATGCCTTGTGGGGAATTTTCGCGAGAAATCCTCCTGAAGGGGATTGTTTGTTTTGCGATTTGCGAAGAAAATACCGTTTTTTCGGACAGTTTGTGGTTATAATAAATTTTTCCTGTTTGCCATATGCCGATAATTTGTTTTTTTACGGTTAAGGCATATATTTTTTTAGAATTGATCGTATTTTATGGGAACCGTATCGGTTTGTTTTTACGGTTACTCTTTGATTTTGTCTCTCTAAAAACAGGCGATCTTTTTCGTTGCAGGTCTCATTCGGGAATGGAGCAAGCGTCGTGATCCTGTTATGCAGGACCACTCTTTCCCGTGTGATACCACCTTTTGGACTGCGAATGAGCATATCTTCGAATCCGGTCGGGCACCTGTCCTCCCGGGTTCTCCCTTTAAAAAAAAATGAAACTGAGTATCCCCAGCCCCTTACCCGTCCCGCAGCCGGAACTTTCCCTGAAATGCCAGTGCCAGGACGAGCATCAGGAGAAATCCCCCTGCTGCAGGATAAAGTGTATCATTGCCCGGCGGGGGCTGGAGAAGAAGTGCCACAATCCATACAACATACCCTGCAAACATTCCTTTTATCCCTGCAAAATCCTGCTGTCTTTTTTCATCAGTCAATCCTTTTTTTGTAAAGCAGTACATGCCGGCCGCGATAAACAGCGGGACCGGGCCGATATTGATCCAGAAAAGCAGGGGATTTTCGTAGACATTCTGGTGGATGGCGATCGTTGATGTTTCGATATACAGGATAAACCCGGTCCACACAACAATGAGGATTATCCCGGTGATGATGCCCAGGTTTTTACGCTCTGCCGTTTGATTTGTCATGGTTCATTATCCTTTTTTTTAATTTTAGCGGTGTATTATAGGTTTGGTTTTTTTCTAGAGCAATGCCTTCGTATCGTAGAACCGGCTCCGCAATCCTGGTAAGTCCACTCATACTCTTCGGTCCGTAAACCCGTTAAGAAATATTTTTGGAAAATTACATCGGTTCTGTCTTGGAGGGTTGTTGCATTTTCCTCAGATTGTCCCCCGCGACAGGAAATCTCCTGGTGAGATGCAGCCTTGCGCAGGACAGGAGCATTAAACGTGGAAACCCGGATAAAATTCAGCAGCAGATTCATTCCCGC
>JAQWDG010000023.1 GCA_028705545.1 Methanoregula sp.
GCTGCACCGCCAAACATCCCCGAGTGGACCGGGTGGTCGAGGGTGGAGACCTCAACCGTGCAGGCAGCCACGCCCCGCAGGCTGGTCGTAAGCGCCGGCTCTCCCGCGGAAAGGTTGCCGTTGTCGAGGATCACAAACGCATTGCAGGAAAAGAATTCCGGGTGCGCCGGCACGTACGCGTCGAGGTGGCTCTCGGTCTCCTCCTCGCCTTCGATCACAATCTTCACGCCCACGGGTGGCCGGCCGCGAAAGAGCGCGAGCGCTGCGGCAATGGTTACGATCCCCGACTTGTCGTCCGCGGTCCCGCGCCCGTACAGCCGGCCGTCCTTTTCTACCGGTCCGAAGGGATCGGTCTCCCACCCGTCCTCCCTTTTCGCCGGCTGGACATCGTAGTGGGCATAGAGCAGCACGGTCGGTGCACCGGCCGGTGCCGGGATCTCCGCACAGACCGCAGGGTATCCCCCCGGGATCTCCATCAACCGTGCGCCGGGGATCCGGTATTTTTTTAAGAGCGCAAGCGTTGCCTCCGCTGTTGCCCGGACCGGTTCTTCCGGATACCCGGGAAATGCAACGGACGGGTGCCGGACCAGGTCCGCAAGATCCATAACAACACCGGGCATCAGGGCGCAAGCCCGCGCCGCAAGGTCCGCAGCAGTCCGTTCGTTATCCATCCACCGGCCCCCTTTTTGTGGTATAGTGGTTCCCTTCGTGCCCGTTTATGTATATGGGAGGACGAGTTCACCGCGGCCGGTTTTTGAGTTCCGCTTCGATCCGGTCGAGACGGGCAAGGATCTCCTCCCCGCGTTCCCCGGCCGGGACTGCTCCCGCCTTCTTCCCGTCATCCGGCGCAGCCGCAGTATCGTCCACGTCAGGTGCCAAAAGCTTGTTTGCGATATACCCGGCAAGGGTCCCAAAGAGGCCGACACCCGTCGTCATCACGAGCACGCCGACAATCCGGCCCGCATTCGTCACCGGGTACCGGTCGCCGTAGCCCACGGTCGTGATCGTGACAGACACCCACCACATGGCATCGGATGCAGTCTGGATGTTTGCATTCGGGGCAAAACGTTCGGCCATGAGGACGAGCACGGAGCCGCACTCGATGACAAGCATCACGCAGAAGAACACGACATAGAGCATGCTCTCGGCCCGGTGCTTATTGAGCTGCTCCCAGATGTTCTTTGCACCGTACCTGCTCATGAGCCGGTAGGCCTTGAAGATCCGAAAAACCCGAAGGATGCGCAGCGAGGGAATGCTCGCAAGAAGATCGGCCCACCCCCAGTCACGAAAGAAATAGTGGGTTTTGGATTGCGCCGAGAAAAGGCGGAAGAGAAAGTCGGCGATGAAAATAATAGTCAGGAAGAAGTTGAAGACAAGGATTACATTGACCGCATCCGGGTCGAGGCCCGGGATGTACACCAGTACAAGGTTTATGACCGAAAGGACCGAGACCCCGATGATGAAGAGCTCGTAGCCGGGATCTTTTAAGTCCTGAAGATCGGACGTCCTCTCCGCCTTCCCCGTTTCTGCTGTGGCTGCCGGCATCTCTACCGGGGTATTTCCGGCGTCGGACTATAATAAATCCGCAGGTTTGGCGCGAAATGGATGTTCAGTATGATGACAATTTACCGGCTTCCCTTGGCATCCACAGTGCCGGTGCAGACTTCGCAGAGGATTGCGGCATATACTTCCCGCTCGTGGCTTGTCGGGGGATGGTATGGATCGCAAAGGACAGTTTCAACCTGCCGGATAACATCGCCAAGATTGGTCATACGGATGGTAACACTCCCGGCCCTACAGGTGCCGCCCCGGTCTCCAGAATAACCGGGCAAAGCGGGTACAAGGGCCTGTTTACCCCGTCTTTCCCGGGAAGGGATATATTACCAGAATAGTGCTGGTACGATCACAGAACCACGCAGTTAGCCGTATCCGGGCCGGCACCGGGAAAAAAGAAAAAGGGACGGGGAAAAATTTTTAAAAAAATTATCCGAGGTAATCGCTCGGGGTCGGCATCTGGTCCTTGAGGCCTTTTCTCTTCCGGATGCTGATCACTACGTCTTTTACGAGGTTGTTGGGCACGAGCTCGAAACCGGCAAACTCGGTGTTCCACATTGCACGGCCTTCGGTTGCTGACCGGATATCACCGGCAAACCCGAAGAGCTCGGCGACCGGTGCTTTGCCGACCACCGTGATCGTGTCGCCCTCGCTCTGCATGTCAAAGACCTGCCCGCGCCGTCCCTGGATCTGGGACGTTGCAGCGCCCATCTGATCCATCGGCACCGAGATCTGGATGCGCTGGATAGGTTCGAGGAGCGAGTCGCCGGCAATCAGCATACCGCCCTTGATTGCGCCACGGACCGCCGGGATGACCTGCGCCGGGCCACGGTGGATTGCATCTTCGTGGAGCTTGACATCGGTCAGGGTCATCTTGAGGTTCTGGACCGGCTCGTCAGCGAGCGGGCCGCCGGCAAGGGCTTCGTTGATACCTTCGATGATGAGTTCCATCGTTTCGTTGAGGTACTGGATACCCTTGGTCATATCGATGAGCATGTTGGTGCCCTTGATATGCTTGATGTTCTTTGCCTCGTCCTTGTCCATGCCGGCCTTGATTAAGACATCACGGCGCTCGATGTTCTGCTGGTTCATCGAGACATCGCCGGATTTTATCAGGTTCACGATCGCATCGGGCAGCGGTTCGAGCGTGAAGTAGAACCGGTTGTGGCGGTTCGGGGACTTGCCCTCCACATTCTCCACCTTGCCGGTGACCGTCTCACGGTACACGACAATCGGCGGGGAGGTAACGATCTCGACACCCTTGTCGCGCTTGATACGGCCGGTGATGATCTCAAGGTGCAGCTCGCCCATACCTGCGATCAGGTGCTCACCGGTTTCCTCGTTGATGGCGATAACGAGGGTCGGGTCTTCCTTTGCCACCTGCCGGAGCACTTCGACGAGCTTTGGCAGGTCCTTCATGTTCTTTGCCTCGACGGCAACGGTCATGACGGGTTCCGAGTAGTGCTTGAGGGACTCAAACGGCGTCATCTCCATGAGGGAGGTAACGGTAGAACCGACGATTGCATCCTTAAGGCCGGTGACTGCCGCGATGTTTCCTGCGACAATCTCCTCGACCTCAACACGCTTGGGGCCCATGAAGATACCGACCTGCTGGAGGCGGTTCTCTTTTTTGGCCGAGCCCATCACATAGAGCCCGTCGCCGCGCCGAAGCGTCCCGGAGAAGAGACGGCCCGTGGCAACCTCGCCCGCGTGCGGGTCAAACGAGATATCGGTGACCATCATGGTGGCCGGACCGTTCGGGTCGCAGGAGAGCATGGCCGTTCCTTCCTTGGTGGAGTGGTCGCCGTGCCAGATGACATTGACACGCCGGGGCTGGGCCTCGAGCGGGTTTGGCAGGTGGTGAACGACCATGTCGAGAACGACTTCATAGAGCGGGGAGTGCTTGGCCAGGTACTTCATGTCGCCGGCCCGGCACTTCTCGAAGACATCTTTAAAGGAGACGCCGCTCTTTTTCATGTACGGGACCGAGATGGCCCAGTTGTAAAGCGCGGAACCGAACGCAACGGTGCCTTTAGAGGCATCGAGTTTCCAGCCGTTGTTGTAGGCATCCTCGTTCATGCCCTTGATGAGCTTGTTGACCTTGTCGATCACTTTGCCCAGGCGGATCTGCATCTCGGTCTCATCGACCTTGAGCTCGTTGACCAGCCGGTCTACCTTGTTGATGAAAAGTACCGGGACGACCTGCTCCTTTAATGCCTGCCGGAGCACGGTCTCGGTCTGGGGCATCGTCCCCTCGACCGCGTCCACGAGAACGACTGCGCCGTCCACCGCACGCATTGCACGGGTAACGTCGCCGCCGAAGTCTACGTGGCCCGGGGTATCGATCATGTTGATGAGGTAGTCCTGGCCTTCGACTTCGTGCACCATCGAAACGTTCGACGCATCGATCGTGATACCACGGGCCTGCTCTTCCTCATCCGAATCCATGAAGAGCTGTCTGCCCGCGAGTTCTTCCGAGATAATACCGGCACCCGCAAGCAGGTTATCGGACAGGGTGGTCTTGCCGTGGTCGATGTGCGCCACGATACCAATGTTCCGGATGTGCTTGGGGTCCTTCATGAGCTCGACTACGCGCTCTACCGTTTTTTTGCCGCGTGACATGAAAATAACCTCGAAAAAAGATGTTTACCGGGCGGACTTTGCAATCCGCTCTTTTTCTTCCTTTTTACTGACCGAGTAACACTTCGCATCGCCCTTTGCGGCTGCGATAAGTTCGTCGGCAAGGATGACGCTGACCGGTTTTTTTGCCTTGCCCGAAGACTTCTCGACTGCTTCGGCAATGAAACCGATTGCGGAGTCGACCCGGCGCATCGGCGCGGTATCGACCGACTTCGGGACATTGATGCCGCCGTATTTTAACCGCACCGTTTCTTCGCGGGGCCCGGTGTTACCGATTGCCTCGACAAGGATCTCGACCGGGTTTCTCTTGGTCTTTTTATTGATGATCTCGAATGCATCCCGCACGATCCCTATTGCCAGCTGCTTCTTGCCGGTGTTATTCTCGGTCTGCATCAGGCTGTTGATCAGCCTCTCGACAATCATCATATTTGCCTTATTGAACTCCTGGCGGGAGAACTTGCCGCAGGAGTGGGGGATGATCTGGGGGGTGAGATTGACGTACCGCACCAGGCTCGGGTCCGTGACTTTGACTTCGGATACGTCCCACTTGTTAAAGAGCAGCGCCTTTGACTGCGGTGCTGCCGCGGCCGGGGCGGCTGCCGGAACTTCTGTTTCTGCCATCATGATCACCTGCGCGGTTTCTCCTTCCTGCCAATGACCATTTCGTGGAGGCAGACATTGTTGACGCTCGTCACGACATACCGGACCCCGGGGATATCTCCCATGGACCGGCCGAGACGGCCGCCGATGCCCTCGATCTCGACTTCATCGTGTTCATCGATGAAGTTGATAGCGCCGTCGCCGACCGCGAATGCCGTAACCTGCCGGCCGTTCTTGATCAGCTGGACACGCACGCATTTCCGGATCGCCGAGTTGGGCTGTTTTGCCTCGACACCGACTTTCTCAAGCACGATACCCCTTGCCTGCGGAGCGCCTTCGAGCGGATCCGACTTTTCATCAAGGTTGAGTACCCGGCGAGCGTAGTTTTTGTCGCTCCACCGGAACTTATTTGCGTCCCGAACCAGTTTTCTGGCTGCGAATTTACCCTGTCCCATTAAAGAGCCTCATTTTTGTTTTTCTATCGTGGATACCGAAATCCCACGCTGAGATATATACTAGCGCGGGGAACCGATTTATAAATTGTGGCATCCCACCTGCCTGACTTGTACTATTATCCCTCACTGCTCATAATATTATATCCCCGCCCGGCCAATGATAGCATCAATGAAAGTCGGTATCTATAAAGAGGTGCAGATCGACACCAGCCACCGGCTCCTCCACTATCAGGGCAAGTGCGCGAACCTCCACGGCCACCGCTGGAAGATCGAGGTCTGGATGGAAGGCGAACCGGGCCCGGACACCCAGATCGTGATCGATTATTCCGTGATAAAAAAGATCGTGGAGAAATACGACCACCAGATCATCCTCAACAAGGAGGACCCGATGGTGCCCCGGATCGCAGAGTTCCACCCGGTGATTACCACGCCCGGCGATCCGACAAGCGAGCTCATCGCCACCTTAATCTGGGACGATCTTACCGCGGCCTGCCACGAACTGGGGCTGCGCGCGAATGTCAAAAAAATCCGCGTGTGGGAATCCCCGACATCCTGTGCCGAGATTACGGAAAAATGAAGATCGCCGAGATTTTTTACAGCCTCCAGGGGGAGGGCGTGCGGCAGGGCGCTCCCTGCCTTTTTGTCCGGCTTAGTGGCTGCAACCTTTCCTGCCGCTGGTGCGACACAAAAGAAGCACTCGGCGGCGGTATCGCCATGAGCGAGGATTATATCCTCGAACAGTGCTGGCGCCAGAACCCGCGCTATGTCTGCATCACGGGAGGCGAACCGCTCATCCAGACTGAAGCGCTCCTCCCGCTCCTTGCATCGCTTGCAAAGCGCGGCACGGTGATCGACATCGAGACAAACGGCACGATCGATTTTGCTCCCGTCCAGCAGTACGCTTCGGTCTGCATGGACGTGAAGTGCCCGTCGTCGGGAGAAAAAAGCGACCTTTCGCTCCTTGCAAAGATCCGGGCCAAAGACTCCGTGAAGTTTGTCGTGGCAGACGTTGAGGACTGCCGGTACGCCCACGGGGTCATGGACAAGCACCCAATCGCAGGACCGGTCTTTTTTTCCCCGGTCTTTGGCGCGGACACGGCACCGATCGTCCGGTATATTCTCACCAACAGCCTGCCGGTCCGGTTCCAGGTCCAGCTCCACAAGGTCCTCGGGGTGAAATGATGAAAGCGGCATGCCTCATCTCGGGAGGGATGGATTCGTCCACTCTCGCGTATTATGCGAAAAACGAAGGCTACGAGATCTATGCGCTCCACGCGAACTACGGCCAGCGCACGGAGGCAAAGGAGCGGGCCTGTGCGAAAACGATCGCCTCGCTCCTTTCCGCGCGGGACTTCACCGAGATCGATCTCCGGTACTTTGAGAAGTTCGGGGCAAGCAGCCTCACCGATAAGGAAATGCCGGTCGACCGGTTCGACCCGGCCCGGAAGGGTGTCCCGAACACCTACGTGCCCTTCCGGAACGCAA
The DNA here is from genome assembly GCA_028705545.1 of Methanoregula sp. Lineage (GTDB taxonomy): Archaea > Halobacteriota > Methanomicrobia > Methanomicrobiales > Methanospirillaceae > Methanoregula. The sequence continues at coordinate 6,735 of JAQWDG010000023.1, forward strand.
ACCTCCTTGCGATAGCAACGAGCTACGCGGAGGCAAAAGGGGCCGATGCGATCTTCATCGGGGTCCAGGCGCTCGATTACTCGGGCTACCCGGACTGCCGGCCGGATTTCATCGATGCGTTCCGGCGCGTGATCGGGCTCGGGACAAAAGAGTCCACGCATATTGAGCTCAAAACGCCCTTTATCCGGATGACCAAGACAGATATCCTGAAGATCGGTACGGAACTCGGCGTCCCGTACGAGAACACCTGGTCCTGTTACAAAAACGAAGACCGGGCCTGCGGAACCTGCGGCTCGTGCCACTTCCGGCGCGAGGCCTTTGCCGCTCTCGGGAGAAGCGACCCGATCCCGTACGAGGGCGATTAAATGGAGATCTTCCGGGGCCGGCGCCTGTGGATCGAGAATAAAAGACTCGTGCTTCCAAACGGTGTCGAGAGGGACGCAGTGATCGTCCACCCGAAAGGTGCCGTCGCGATCCTGCCGGTGACGGAGACCGGCTACCTGCTCCTGCGCCAGTACCGGTACGCCATCGGCCAGTACATTTACGAGGCGCCGGCCGGGACAATGGAGGACGGCGAGGAACCGGCAGAAACTGCGCGGCGCGAACTTATCGAGGAGGCGGGGATGGCGGCAAAGACCTTCATCCCCAGAGGCTTCATCTACACGACGCCCGGCTTCACGGACGAAAAGATCTGGCTCTTTGAAGCCCGGGGCCTCACACCCTCGCACGAGTACGGGAAGGATGCGGACGAAGTGATCGAAGTAAAACCCGTAACAAGGGAAAAAACCGACGCGATGGTGCAGGACGGTACCATCTGCGATGCAAAGACGATCTGCCTGCTCCACCGCTGCCGGGAGGAGGAATGATGAGGGGATATCTCGTTGCTGCCGGACTCGCGCTGCTTTTTGTGCTCGCAGCCTTTGCCGGATGCACCAGTAGTACGGCACCCGCGTACTCTGTTGACAGCAGCGGCGTACTCTCGGTCACCTGCCCGCAGGTCACGGCAAACGAGACGGTGCTCGTGACCAACAGCACCTACACGCTTTCGCGCTATGTCATCGACACCCCGACCGGCAATGTAGTGACCTACCTTTCCTACCCGGAAAAGCCCAAAGCGGTGCTCGTGTATATCCCGGGCGCGGGCGAGAAGGTCTCGGGCCATGCGGAACGGATGCTGCAGTTCGCACGGGCCGGGTACGCGTTCATGTTCGTGGACATCCGGGGCCGGGGCGGGGAGACGGCCGGCTCTGCATTCAGCCCTCAGGAAGACTACGCGAAGTTCAAGGCGAATAACCAGAACGACTGGCCGGAGTTCTACGAGACCGTCTGCGATATCTCGTCTGCCCGCGCCCTGCTTGCCGAAAAATTCGGCGTCCCGGTGTACGCAGTCGGGGGCAGCAACGGTGGCAGGTACGCAGCGGTAGCAGCAGGCGTTGACAAGAACTTTGCCGGGTATATCGGGATCTCGACCGCGGACTGGGGTATAAAGGAAGCCGTTCTTGCGCAGGGCGGGAGCGGGGATGTGCTCCGGTTTGCCGAATCGCTTGAACCAGGCACCTACCTCCCGAAGATCGCGCCGCGCCCGGTCTGGATGTACCACAATGCAACCGATCCCATCATCCCGTATGCACAAGGCGAAGCGCTCTATGCAGCGGCAGGAGAGCCAAAGACCTTTACCGAATTTAACGGGGAACACGGAATAAACGGAGACGTGGACAACAAAATCATAGCCCACCTTACGCAAATTTATGGTACGCAAGCGTGAATAAGTACAGGCTTTAAAGGGGAGGCTATACATCCGCTCATGACAGAACCCGTGGAGATGGACGACGCGCGCAAGCGCTACGAGTTCAAAAAGACGCTTGAAAAACTCGAGGCCCAGCAGGGGGACGGCACGGAGCTCATCACGCTCTACATCCCGCCCGACAAGCAGATCTTCGATGTGACCGGCCAGTTAAAAGACGAGTACGGCCAGTGCGCGAACATCAAGAGCAAGCAGACGAGAACAAACGTCCAGAGCGCAATCTCCTCGATCCTCTCCCGGCTCAAGTACTACAAGCACCCGCCGGAAAAAGGCATGGCGGTCTTCTGCGGGACGGTAAAACTCTACGGCGACCGGACCGATCTCCAGTGCACGATCATCGAGCCGCCCGAGCCCCTCAACACGTACATGTACCGCTGCAGTTCGGGCTTCGAGCTCGAACCCTTAAAACAGATGCTCGAAGAGAAGTACGTGTACGGCCTTCTCGTGCTCGACCGCCGCGAGGCATACTGGGGCTTTTTGCGCGGCAACCGGATCGAGCCGATCGGCGGCGCAAACTCTACGGTGCCCGGCAAGATGAGGAAAGGCGGCCAGTCGGCGGCCCGGTTCGGCCGGCTCCGTGAGATCGCGATCAACGAGTTCTACACGAAAGTCGGCGAACGTTCGAGTGCGATCTACTTAGCGGAAAAAGACTTCTTTGCCCGGTTCAAGGGGCTTTTGATCGGCGGCCCGAGCCCCACAAAGGAAGAGTTCGAGGCGGGGAACTACCTCCACCACGAGGTCCAGAAGCGGATCATCGGCCTCTTTGATGTCGCATACACAAACGAAGACGGCCTGCCCGAGCTCGTGGATGCGGCAAAGGACGCGCTCTCGGGAATGGAGGTCGTAAAAGAGAAGACCTTCATGGAACGGTTCCTCAAGGAACTGGTAAAAGACAACGGCCTTGCCGCGTACGGTGAGGAGAGTATCCGCAAAAACCTCGAACTCGGTGCGGTGGACACGCTCCTCTTATCGGGAAACCTCAGGAAATCGCGGCTGAAAATAAAATGCCAGAGCTGCGACTACACCGAGGAGCGGACCGTGAGCATGCCGGTCGGAAAGACGGCAAGAGACATCGAGCTCGGCTCGTGCCCGAAGTGCACGGCGCCGCTCGTGCTTGACGAGGAGATCGATATCATCGACGAACTGGCAAAGCTTGCCGATCTTTCGAGCGCAAAAGTCGAGATCATTTCCGATGATTTCGAGGAAGGCTCGATTCTCTTTACAGCATTTGGCGGGATTGCCGCCATCCTGCGGTACAGGACGGGATACTAGATGGTTTTTGACACAACAGCAGCAATAAAAAAGGCGCTTATAGAATGCACTGGCCTTGACGAAATCCCGCTTGCCGATGGCGGCGAGCACGCGGACCTTGCAACAACCGTTGCATTTTCCCTTGCAAAAGTCAAAAAACAGGCGCCGGTAAAGATAGCGCAGGAAATTGTCGAAGCGCTCAAAAAGAACAAGGAGCTTGCGGACCTTGGCGTGACCATCGGGGCAAAAGGCCCGTACGTGAACTTTGTCTTCGGGAAAGCCTACGTGAGCGCGGCCGTAAAAGCGGCAACACAGCCCGGCTACGGGAACTTCCCGCCAAAGGAAACCCGGATCGTGCTCGAACACACGAGCGCAAACCCCAACGGCCCGCTCCACGTGGGCCACATCCGTAATTCGATCATCGGCGACACGCTCGCCCGGGCGTTCCGGAAAGCCGGCTACCGGCTCGAAGTCCAGTACTATGTAAACGACATGGGCCGGCAGATCGCGATCGTGACCTGGGGCTTTGATCACCTCGAACACGAGCCGCTGCCGGGCGAAAAAGAAGACGCCCACATTGCCCGGGTCTACATCGCGGCGAACCGCGAGATCGACAAGGACAAGGAGAGGATTACAAAAGAGGTCGACGAGCTCATGGAGCTCGTGGAAGGCGGCGACCCGGAGACCGTAAAGAAATTCCGGCGCGAAGTTTCCCGCTGCCTCGACGGTTTTGCGGTGACCTTAAAGAACCTCAACGTCAGGCACGACCGGTTTGTCTGGGAGAGCGACTTTGTAAGAAACGGCGACACGAAACGCGTGATCGGGAAGATCGAGAAGCTCCCGCAGGTAACGCACGAAGGCACGCTCCTCGCTCTCGACCTCGCGGAATTCGGGTTTGCGAACAAGTACGTGATCCGGCGGAGCGACGGGACCTCGGTGTACGCGGCCCGCGACCTTGCGTTCCACACCTGGAAGAGCACAAACTTCGACCGGGCGATCGATGTGCTCGGCGCCGACCACAAGCTGATCGGGGCGCAGCTCCAGTGCACCTTAAAACTCCTCGGCGTCAAACCCCCGGAGATCGTCCACTTCGAGTTTGTCTCGCTGCCCGAAGGTTCGATGAGCACCCGGGCGGGAAAATTCGTCTCGGCCGATGACCTGATCGAAGAGGTGACAAAGCGCGCCTTTGAAGAGGTCACCACCCGCAGGCCCGAGCTCGACGAGGCGACCCGAAAGAGCATCGCGGCATCCGTTGCCCGGGCCGGGATCCGGTACGATATCGTGAAGATCTCGCCCGAGAAGAGCACGGTCTTTGACTGGAAGGAGGCGCTTGACTTCGAGCGCCAGAGCGGCCCCTACATCCAGTATGCCCATGCCCGTGCGTGCAGCATCCTTGATAAAGCCGGGAACTTTGAGCAGTGTTACGAGCTTGAGACCGAACAGGAGATCATCCTTGCAAAGAAGATCGCAAAGTTCCCTGAGGTCATAGAAAAAGTGGTTTGTGAGCTCCGCCCGCACCTGCTTGCCACCTACGCCCACGAGCTCGCGGACACCTTCAACAGCTTCTACCACTACGAGCCGGTCCTCAAAAGCGAAGGAAAAGTCCGCGACCGCCGGCTCACACTCGTCAAAGCCGTGCAGAACACACTTCATGAAGCGCTCGAAACGCTTGGGATCGATGCCATCCGGACCATGTGACGCCCTGAACAAACAGGGATACCTCTTTTTTTCGCAAAAATCGTCTGCCGCGCTTAAGCCGTGCCTCTGGTGCAAGCGGGCACTTGCCGGCGGCGAGATGTGCTACAAGCACCAGTTCTACGGGATCGACAGCCACCGCTGCGTCCAGATGACGCCAACGCTCAAATGCAACCAGCGCTGCCTCTTCTGCTGGCGGTCGTTTGAGCACGAAGCGGTGGAAACAGAAGAGTGCCTGCCGGAAACGATCCTCGCGGGCGTGCACAAGCTCCAGAAGCAGGCGCTGGCCGGTTACAACGCGGTGCTTCACAATACCGTGACAAAAGAGCGGTGGGAGGAGGCGCTTAATCCAAAACACGTGGCGATCTCGCTCTCGGGCGAACCCACGCTTTACTCAAAACTCCCGGAGCTCGTGGACCTCTTTAACGCAAACGGTTACACCACCTTTGTCGTGAGCAACGGTACGAACCCGGACGTGCTCGCACGGTGCCGGCCCTTCCAGCAGTACGTCTCGCTCGATGCACCCGATCTTGCGACCTACACAAAGATCTGCCGGCCGCTCGGGGACCCGGAAGCGTTCTGGGAGCGGATCCACGAGAGCCTTGCGGGGCTTAAAAACAAGCGCTCGGCAGTCCGGATCACGCTTGTTGCCGGCCACAACGACACCGACCCCGCCGGCTACGCCCGGATCCTCCAGGACTCCGGGGCAACGTTTGTCGAGGTGAAAGGATACATGTATCTGGGATACAGTAGAAACCGTTTGCAACGTACGAACATGCCGGAGCATGCGCAGGTGCGGGCGTTCGCAAGAGAAATTGCCGCATCGTGCGATTATAAAATCCGGGATGAAAATCCCCTAAGCAGGGTCATCTGCATGGAGCGCTAAAGGTATGAGATTCAATCCGCAGGAATGGAAAGAGAAATCCCACCAGAACTTCGAAGGGACATGGCACGAGGGGCCGTCGGTCATCACCCCCCCGGGGGAAGACAAAAAATACCCCCGGCTCCGGTACACCCGGGCGCACGCTCACCCGATCTTCGAGACGATCAACCGGCTGCGCGAGATCTATCTTTCGATGGGGTTTGACGAGATCGAAAACCCGGTGATCGTTGAGGAAAACGAGATCTACCGGCAGTTCGGCCCCGAGGCGATGGCGGTCCTTGACCGGGTCTTCTACGTGGGAGGCCTCCCGCGCCCGAACGTAGGGATTGCCCGGGCGCAGCTCGATGCGATTAATGAGATCCTCAAAAAGCCCATGCCGGCCCCGACCGAAGAGAAGCTCCGCGAGACGCTCCATGCGTACAAGAAGTCGGAGATCGATGGCGACGAGCTGACCCACGAGCTTGCAAAAGTGCTCGACACCGATGACGGAAACGTTGTCCATATCCTCGATAAAGTCTTCCCCGAGTTCAAGGCGCTCGCTCCCGAATCCTCGCGGAACACGCTCCGGAGCCACATGACGAGCGGCTGGTTCATGACGCTCGGCTCGATCTGGGAAAAGACGCCGCTTCCCATCAGACTCTTCTCGGTAGACCGCTGTTTCCGGCGCGAACAGGCAGAAGGGCCGACCCGGCTCATGGCCTACCATTCCGCGTCCTGCGTTGTCGCGGGCGACGATGTAACGCTCGAAGACGGTAAGGCAATCAGCGAGGCGCTCCTCTCCGCGTTCGGGTACGAGGACTTCCGGTTCCAGCCCGACGAGAAGCGCTCCAAGTATTACATGCCCGATTCGCAGACCGAGGTGTACGCAAAGCACCCGGTCCACGGCTGGGTGGAGGTCGCAACGTTTGGCATGTACTCGCCATCAGCGCTCGGCGAGTATGGCGTAGGGATCCCGGTCATGAACCTCGGCCTCGGGGTGGAAAGGCTCGCCATGATCGCATACAACGCAGCCGATATCCGCCAGCTCTCGTACCCCCAGTTCTTCCCCCGGTTGGTTTCTGATCGCGAGCTTGCCCGGGCCGTGCACCTCAGATCCGAGCCCGTGACACCCGAAGGAAAAGCAATCGCCCGTGCAATTGCACAGGTCGCCACAACAAACGCAGCGGCCCAGGGCCCCTGCTCCTTTGAGGCATACAAAGGGCTGCTCCTTGGCACGCAGGTAACGGTTACGGTCGAAGAGACCGAGGCAAACGCGAAACTCTGCGGGCCGGCCTGCGCAAACGAGATCTTCGCGCACGACGGGAATATCCTCGGGGTCCCGGACGCCGAGAAATGGAAGGACGTGCGGACAAACGGTGTCCACACCGGCATCACCTACCTTTCCGCAGCCTCGGCACTTGCGGCGGCCGAAATCGAGCAGGCCGCCCGGTGCAAAAAGGGCACGCTCGTGCAGGTCAAAATGGCAAAACACCCCAGCGACATCAACTTAAAAATCGAGGAGTACGCGGTCCGGGCGATAACCGACAACAAGAAGAAGATCGATGTCCGCGGCCCGGTGTTTCTGGCCGTAAAATCGGTTGTTAACGAATAACTTTTTTTTCAGGCTTCCTGAGGGAGCGCATCAATAACCCGCTTCCCGTACATGCCCTTGGGGACAAGGATCTCGAACCGGACGCCACATCCCTCTGTCCCGGTCTCGCGGATCTGCATACGGCTGTTTGCGAGGATCTCCCGGCTTAAGTACAGCCCGAGGCCGGTGTTGTGGAAAAATTCGCGCCGGAAGATCTTTTCTTTCACGCCATCGGGGATGCCCACGCCGTTGTCCTCGTACACGATAACAAGACCATCGCCGGTTTCCTGTGACGAGATCCGCACAGCCGTGACCTTTTGGCCATGGCGCAGGGAGTTATCGATGAGATTATAGAAAACCTTCCCGATAAGGGGATCGGCGCAGACCCAGAGATCGTTTAAGGCGCAGTCGACCCGGACCCCGGGATGATCGAGGCCCGCTACAGCTTTTGCAACAACTGTATCGAGGTTCTGCCACCGGGGCTCCGCGCACCCGATCTCCTGGTAGTCCCGCGTAAAGAGGATCTGGGCCTGGATCGTCTCGGCAGCGGACATCGCCTTGGCAAGGGCGGATTTTACGGCAGGGTTCGGGCTGAGTTCAAGGGAATACTGAAGGTACCCGAAGATTCCGGTCAGCTGGTTGATGATATCGTGCCGGGTGATGGAGTTCATGATCCCGAGATTTTTGAGCGCCCCGCGGAGCGCCTGCTCTGCCATCTTCTGGCCGGTAACATCCCTGCCCACCGACTGGTACT
>JAQWDG010000217.1 GCA_028705545.1 Methanoregula sp.
GAGACACTAAAACCGTATACGATCTATTCCCCGGTTTTCTCAATTTTACCGAGGATTGCATCTACCTCATTATCAGTGAGGTATCCCCGGCCGGGCCTACTACCGGAGGATTCCGGGTGCGCAAAACTGACCTCCCAGTCCAGGCTTCCACCACCGTAAAATTTAATCACCTGAAGTGTCCACCACCCTTCGATACCGCCGTCCGACCACGGATCCCTGTACACCAATGCCCCCCAGCCATTCTTGAAGCGATAGATTTTCTCGAGGCGATTGCCTTCGAGTGTCCGTCTTTTGAAGATTGGCGTACGCATGCTAAAATAAAATTTTCAATTGAGGATATAATACGTTTTTTTATTGGTCTTTCCCGGAGCGTTATCAGTCTAAATGGGATTATCAACTTGATTCCTCCCGTGACTCCACAACTTCCGCGCCGGACGTTATCTCAACTTCCCCATGACTTGACCAAACCCCGTCGGCTCCCTTAAATGCTCTCCCGGCATCCGGAACGGTCGTTCCGGTTTTTCGAACAGCTCGTTCCGCGTGAACTTCTCATGGTGTTTCACCGCAGGAAATATGGGTGCCTCTCGGACATGCATGAAGACACCAGGATGGAAAAAAACATGAAAAAACTGGGAATAGCAGCCGCGATCCTTCTGGTCGCCCTGCTGGTAACCGGGGTCGTAAGCGCCCTGGACACCGCACAAACAACTGATGGTCAGCCCATCAAAGTGAGAACGATGCACGTGGACAATGTGACGCAATTCGGAGATCACTGGATGATCCAAGGCAGCGAACTCGAACCCTGGACAACGAGTGATGGACAGATTATCAAAAAGATAACTATCAAAGTGGACAATGAAACACAAATTGGAGATCCCTTTGCTGTGGCAGGTCGTGATCCAGGTCCCGATCCTGTACCAAGTCCCGACCGTATTAAGATCGGTGTTGTTCACAGTCCTACTTCAAAAGGGGTATCCGGATCCGTAGCGCCCGGATATGCTGATCTCTGGGGTCCCTTCTCATGGAATGCCGGAGATCCGGTGAGAGTTTCTGCCACGTGGACTCCTACGAGCCAGGGTGTTTACCTCGGCATCTATGATAGAGCCAATCCATCATGGGCATACACGGAGTGGAAGACCGGCGGATCGGGAACCTATTCAACGTTTGTTCCCTACACGAGCAGCCAGTGGACATTTGCCATCAGGAACCCGACTTCAAATTCTGCGACGGTGAATTACGTCCTTACGTGAGTGCTCGGCCGTTACCCTCTGAATGGATTTGATGTACACCAGATCCCTCATATTTTTAAAAGGAAGCGTTTATGAGAACCGTGAGTGAATGAGAGTTAAAATGGATCGAAGATTCATTGCAGTGACAGGGATATTGATCCTGACCGGAGTGGCTCTGGCATTTGCCTTTGTGTTTATCGTTAGTGGCGAGAATGGAAAGACCGAGGATATCTGGCTGGTTCCAAATCCCCTCGAATCGAAAAACTCCGATCTGTCTGATAGTTCAGGGCCGGATTCCCTCCAACCAGGAATAAAAAACGATACAACTCCCCGGCCCGCTGTGACAAACGACTGGTCAAATGTCACTAAAATAACCCTAAAAATCTTAGCCTATAACCAGAGTGCGATGTTGCTCTTGTCTCCCGATGGAAAACGGGGATTTATACAGTTAAACAATACTCCGGAAACAGAAACCGGAACCTTAACAACGGAGCAACGGTACCAGGCAGAAAAGATCGCCCTCGCTGATGCACGGGTCCGGGATATCATCGGTGCCGGGATGTATACCGAGGAGATCCAGCCGCTCGATATGATCCGGGCGAAGGACTTCGGGAAGAATTCCACAAACGGGACGTATGTATCCCTTGCATTTACGATGGTGAATACGACCACCGCCAAAAACGAGACTACCTTTTTCGTCCATGTCGATCTCGACAACAGTAATGTCGTACGGGTAAGCCCGGCATTTCCCTGTGAGTGAGACCCGACAGGTACCTGAAAGTTATTCTCCTAAAAAATTGCATTTTATTATTACAGGATATCGGATATAATGAGTTTGGATAAAAAAACCGTACTGGTTACCGGTGTCTTTGCCGCGGCAGTTTTTATTATCGCCGTAACGCTCCTGAGGCCGGTCACGGTTAACGTGATGTTCGAGGGAAGCGGCCCGGCGGCAGCTGCCGTGCCCGGGGTATACCGGCTCGCGGACTGCATCATCATCTCCTTTGCAGCGTTCCTGCTGGGAATTACTTCCCTTGTCCTGGTACAAACCGGTTTACGTGCTCCACGGGACACGACAACGCCGGATCCCGCCCCGAAACTGCCTGCCGCAGTTCCCCAGCTGACCCAAAACCCCGCTGAAGATACCCTTCGCCAGCTTCCTGCACCAGACGATCCGGCCACGTTACTTAACCTGCTGAAAGGAAACGAGCGAATCGTGGCAGAAACCCTCATGAACTATGGCGAGATGAACCAGGCAGATCTCTCGGCACGGACCGGGATCCCCAAATCGACGCTGTCCCGTACGCTGCAAAACCTTGAGGAGCGCGGGCTCATTTTCCGGTACGATAACGGAATGAGTAAGATGGTGAAACTGGAGATTCACCGGTGAATGGGGGGCAATTACTGAGAGAGCATCCCGGTAATCTGCCCCGCCGTGCCCCGCAAGGGGCCCTGAGGTGGGGAGGACTCGTTTTGGGGCCGATCAACAGTTGATCCTCCCACTCCCGCCTCGCTCAATAATAGCTGAGGCCACCCCACCTCCACGCACATAAATGGGGATCCCCCTTTCACAATCACGCCACCCCCCCATGGGTCCCACCCCCCCCGCGAAAAAATTGCCGCCCCGCTCTTTTTTTTAAAGGGGTACCCCCTACCCCCCTTCCCAAATCCGTCCGGCGTGACAACCCGGATTTTTGTCACATGGCAATGTGATAATCACATCATCATGTGATAATCGCATGTACATGTGACAACCGGATTCCGGATTTTTTTCCCAAAGGCCACCCCCCTGCCCCCACCATCCGTTCACAAAAAAAATGCCGGACCCCCTCCCCTCAGGAAAACAAAAAGAGGGGACCCCCCACCCCCCATGCAAAAATCGTCCGGCGTGCGATGCCGGATTTTTGTCAGATGATCAATTGATAATCAAATGTACATCTGATAATCAGATGATTATCTGACAACCATTTTTGAGATTTTTTTAAAAAAGGGGAGGGAGGTGGGGGCACACTCCCTCCCTTTTTTTCCGGGAACACCGATCCGATCAACAGATCAACAAAGATATCCGGATCGGTACCGAAACAAAACCGCTCAGCGTCCCTTCTCCGCCGCGGCTTCAAGGACCTTCCTGAGCTCTGCGGTGCGCTCCTTGACATCGTCAAAGGACTTCCGCTGCCAGTAGACAAGGTCGCGGAGCTCGTCGGCGAGCCTGACGATCTTCTCGTCTGCCAGGTGCCGGCCTTTCAGGTATTCGACCTGGTTAACCAGGCTCACCGCTTCGT
>JAQWDG010000218.1 GCA_028705545.1 Methanoregula sp.
CCGCGCCGGATTGCCGGGTCGCTGTCCGATACCAGGTCCATGAGCGGACGGACTGCCCGGGGATCCCCGGTCTTTCCGAGCCCCGCCACTGCCCGGAGCCGGCCAACGGTATCCGGGGCGGAGAGAGCCGCCGAACTCAGATCGTACACAATACCTTTCCCGGGGGCAGCCTCGTACCAGGCCCCCGGCATTTTTGCCGCACTGGAATTCATCCCAATCATCTCAAATACACTATCAACTGTTCAAACACCGATTCTTAACCCTGCCAGAAACAAGAACTACAATTCCTGTCCTAACAGACAAAGAAAAGCATCCGCTTAGTTATATGAGCGGACCGTACCCGCTTAGCCTTTGCGTCAGACGAACAGACTGCGAGGTACATTGGTCTAGTATACTGCCGCCAAAATATAAATAATTATTTGGCAATCCCGTAAAACAGGACGCTTCCCTGCCCGCAACAGGGATTTTTCATGAAAAAAACCGTCTATTTGTGGTACGGCTCGCCGCTGTTGATCCGGCAGGCCCGGTAGAGCTGTTCGAGGATGATCATCCGCACCATCTGGTGGGTAAACGTCATGGGAGAGAGCGAGAGCCGGAGGTCCGCCCTTGCAAGTACCGCTCTGGAGATCCCGAGATCGCCACCGATCACAACCACCAACAGCGAGACGCCGGCCATCTGCCACTCGTGCAGCCGGGCGGCGAGCTGCTCACTCGACTGCTCTTTTCCCCGCACATCGAGCGCCACGACAACCACCCCGTCCGGGATTGCGGCAAGGATCCGTTCCCCTTCGCGTTCGATAGCCTGCGCCTCCGCGCCGGCGTTTGCATGCAACCCCCGCCGCTCTTCCGCGATCTCATGAATCGAGAGTTTCAGGTAGGGCAAAAGGCGCTTTTCGTACTCCGCGATGCCCTCGGAGAGGAACCGTTCCTTGATCTTTCCCACCGCGATGATTCGTAGCTGCATAGGGTTTTTCAGCTCTCACAAAAACAGGAAACGCCGGCCGGACGCCCGGCTCGGGCCAGGCATCGGGAGGTATGGCTCAAGTAATCTTTATGGATTATCTTTGTGTTCTTTGGGATCGATCTTCTGGGTCGAGAGCAGGTCCACAAGCACGTCTTTCATCATATTTTTCATCATTTCCCGGCCTTCATCGGATGACATGTATTCCTTAAGGAGCTCTTTGAACTGCCCCATATCGTGGTGATTATCGACAAAGGCTAATAAAGCTTGCGTGATACAGTCAGAGACCGTAGAGAACTTCTTTTCTTCATAAACGAGTTTATTGACTTTTTCATAGATATTGGGCGGCATTTTGTAGGAGATTGCCACCCGTTCGCCCCGGCTTGCCGGTACTTTCTCCACCATCTCCTTTAAAATGGGACAGAATAGTATAAATAGCCTGTTAATATTCTTTTGGTGGTACTATATTTCCAACTTATTCTTTAAGTAATACTTATAGAATACTTTTTATATCCCGGCCCATAATAGGGAACTGTGGCGAGGTGCCCCATGAACGAGCTTCTGTTGATCCTGCTCGGGTTTGCCGGGGTGTGCTCCCTTCCGTGCAGCGGGGCGCTCCTGGTGCTCGGGAACCTGATCGACCGGTTCCCGACCGTATACGAAGACCGTCGCGTCCGGAGCCTTTCAAGTCCCGTAGCTTCCACGCGACTTGCCGTGATCGTTTTCTGGACGCTCTTTGTATCCGGCGCCTGGGCCGTCCTGCAGGAGAACAGGCTCGTAATAATCGCCGGGATAACAACGGTCGTTGCGACCTTTTTGTTCCTGCTGACTGCTATTGTCTTTTCCGTTGCCGTACTCAGCGTACTCCGGCGGCAGCGTGCAGAGATCGTCCGGGCCGAACGGGAGGCTGCCATCGAGACGGCCCGCATCAGCCTTGAAAAGACCGCAGGGGTAAAGATCGTGCTGCCCGTCCCGCAGAAAACGAGACCGGCCCGGCGCCTCTCATCCTCCATGATCGAACACCTGCTCCGGCAGTAGGAAAACTCTTTTTGGGAAAAATATCCTTTGCATTTTTGTAAAATACTAAAAAAGAGATGCTGGAAGCTGCCCTGCTTACCCGAAGAGCCGGTACGACTCTTCGAGCGCCTCGACAGCAGGGAGTTTCTTTCCGGTTAAAAATTCAATGCACGCACCGCCACCGGTGGAGATATGGGTGAAGTCCTTTTCGATCCCGAGCTTCTCGATAACAGCCGCGGTATGCCCGCCGCCCACGACCGAGAACTCGACCTTTGATGCTGCACGGAGCATCTCGAAGGTGCCGGTCGCAAAGTCCGGGTCCTCGAAGACGCCGGCGGGGCCGTTGAAGACCACGGTCCCGGACTTCTTTAAGGTTGCGACAAGCGTGGAAAGGGCGTCCATACCCATGTCCATCACCGGCACATCCTGCGGGATCTTTTCGACCGGGTATTCCACCCGTTTCCCGTTCTGCCGGACGGCAACGGTGGAAGGCATGATCACCCGGTCGCCGAATTTTTTGAGGATCTCCTTTGCCTTTGCAATCTCGCCCTGGTACTTCAGCTGCTCGATGAGCTGCGTGGAGGGTTTGCCAATATCGTAGCCTTGGGCGAGATAGAATACGTTTGCTACAACGCCGATCACGATCACGGAGTCGGCGATTCCGTTCTCGAGCACGTGGGCCGCGACCTCGATTGAGTCGTCTACCTTTGTGCCGCCGAGCACCATGCAGACCGGGCGGGGAGCCCCCGAGAAGACTTTCGAGAGCGTGGAGACTTCTTTTTCCATCAGCAGGCCGGCAGCCGACCGCATCGCGAGCGGCAGGCCGACGACCGTCGGCTGGGAACGGTGGGCGGTCCCGAACGCGTCGTTAACAAAGAAGTCCGCCATGCCCGAGAGCCTTTTCACGAGATGGGTCTTTTTCGCCTCGTCGGGCTTCAGGGTCAGGTTTTCTTCGGCCGCAAACCGGACGTTTTCGAGCATGACGATATCGCCGGGCTTCATGCCGTGCACGGCGTCCTTTGCATGACGGCCAAAGATGCTGTCGATATACGTGACCGGTGTGCCAAGGAGCTCTTCGAGCTTTTCGGCATGGGCCTCAAGCGTGGTAAAGTCCTTTTTCCCGGGCCGGCTCTGGTGGGTGACGATGACCGTCTTAGCGTCGGAGAGCGCCCGGATCGTGGGCAGGTGCTCGCGGAACCTCTTGTCGTCTAAAATAAGGTGGGAGGTGGGGTCGATGGGGGAGTTGAGGTCGAGACGGAGAAGCACCGTCTTTTTGCTGCACCCCAGACCCGAAAGGGTACCGATTGGCATCCGCACCATCCCGAATTTATGCCGAACTCCTGGCCTTGATCTTCTTCATCCGGAAGAGCTCTTCGCGTTCCATCTCGTCAAGACGCATCTTGATGAAGTCCCGGGCGGCGGTGAGTTCGGGGATGACCTTGAACTCGAGCGCGTTTACCCGGCGCTTGGTCTTCTCGATCTCGTCGAGCAGGCGCTTCATCGTGGTCTCGATCTCGGCGCTCTC
>JAQWDG010000219.1 GCA_028705545.1 Methanoregula sp.
AGCCGGTAATTGCCTGCACTGCGTCGGCACCGCAACGGTCGATTTCGATGTAAACGATCAGGTTTTCCGATCTTTTTTTCGGGTCCATGCCCAGTTCCCGCATTCCTGCAATGGTCAGCCGCGTTCCGAGAACAATGCCCGGGCATACGTGCCCGTGAAATTCTTTTGCTTTTACAAACAGATCGTCGAATTCACTCATACTATCGACCAAAATATCCTTTATTAATGATCTGCAGGTCTAAACTCCGACAGACATCCCTATCTGAACGTCTGGCATTGGAATTTTATATTTTTCACTTGTTGTGCTCTCCGCTTTTTTAATTGGAATCTAAAGGAAGAAATTTGCCTTACCAGTCTTCATCCTCATTGGCCGGGGCGGCGGTTCCTGCGGCATTTTTCTCGGTCATATCCAATGGATTGGGGGATGTGCCGGTAATAATCGATATAGTCGTATCGAGATAGCTCCCTTCGACTGTGATCTGGAACTGTCCCTCCTTATATACCGGAATGTAACGGGGCCCGAGCCCCTTGCTGTCTTTTGCCGGGTTTGAATACCCTTCTGAATTATCATCGGATTCTGCACTGGAAAATGTGGTACTGGCGGATACATCTCCGCTGTCACTGCTGCCGTAACCCTTGTAGTTCCCGGTATCTGAACTGTACTCCCCACCGTAGCCATCCTGTGCTACGATCTGCCCGGTCTGGTTGTCCCGTACCGTGATTGTCATGTACGGACGGTTCACCGGGACAAGAACCGTTCCCCGACAAGAATCCGGATCGCTCAGGCAGTCGTATTTCGGGTCGACGGTGTATTTTATATAAAGCGGACCCTGGACAACATTCACCAGGAGGCCATAGGCATTTCCTGTCAGCGAATAGGTCTTCGTGAATTCCGGCTGGCGGTAGAGGAAATTATACTGGGGAGTCTGGTTGATCCGTGCGGCATGCTGGATCACGTAGGGATTCGGGGTGAGAATGGGAGAAACCTCCGTGACGATATTCGATTTGGCAGGGGTGAGGACGGGTACTGGAACCGTTGTAGGTGTTGGTGAGGTGACATCAGTTATTTCAGTTCCGCTGCTATCAGGAGCAGTTACTTCTACAGTCCCTCCACCGTCAACGAGATGTTGTGCATTTTTGATACAGCCTGCCGATACGATTGAAATACCGATAAGAACGGCAAGTACGATCATGACAGACCACGGAGAAATCTGCTTTCTTTTCATGTTTACGCGTTTATCCTGCCTGATTTCCTGCATCTTGTTTTTCATCAGTTTATCCCTCCCGCGGGCTACCCTCAAAGTACAAAGACCTGCGCTGCTGTATGTGCATACGTGTCTGCCTGCCCGGGATAACTCATGCTGCCAAGGGGAAGACCCGATGCAGTCAGGTCCAGGTAGTAATAGTTCCTGCCGTCCACGGGGTAATAGTAGCCATTGCAGTTATCACACGCGATCCCTACGACCGCATGACCCTCCGTGTTGCTTCCCGTCTGGGGCAACAATATGATTGCGACATCATAGTTCATCTCCTTAAGGAGGGCACCGGCAAGGATTGCATCGTCAATACAGTCGCCATTCCCTTCTGCCAGGGTTTCAACCGGGTATTTCCAGTAATCGTTTGCCGCTGTCGAAGTTTGGCCGGTTGCCGGATCCGTATGCAGTGCATAGGGTATCCCTTGGACAAACGCCACCACATTGTGGTAGTCATTCCGTGCTGCAAGGTTTTTGTTCCCGCTCGTATCCTTAAGCTGTCCGATCAGATTATGGAGATAGACCCTGTCCTCGTCACTTAAGGTATACCTTTTTAACGAGGTAATATTGGTAAAGTGAGGCTGGCTCTTGTAATACATATACAGACTCTCCGGAATATGCAGGGTGATGAACTGGAAATGACCTCGTGCGTACCATTGATAGGATTTCCCGATAACAGAACCAGCCGGCTCACTGCCGGTTAAATCACCATCCGTACTCTGGCCTTCGTGGTAGATCTGCATAAAAGGCTGGATTGTGTCCGTCGGGTCATTTGTAAGCCCTGCATATACCTCGCGTGTCTCACCACCGTTAAGGGTGAACGTGATATTCTGCGATGTGTAATTGAGTTTCCGGAACTCCAGGGTATAATTTCCTGCGGGAATATTTTCAAAGGTGACCGGTGTCACCGTCTTGTAGGTGCCGTTTAAGTATACCGATGCCCCTGTCGGGGCAGAATCTACAATAAGTGTCCCGTCATCAGGTATTTTTTCAAGATCTGCCTGGACAAGGCCGGAACTTCCTCCTGCAATCTCCAGTGTCTGGGTATAATTCCAGTATCCGTGTTTCCGAACAATGAGCTGGTGCGTTCCTGCCGAGACCCTCAAAAGCATCGTGGGGGTCGTCCCGAATACGGTACCGTCAATGTATGCGGTTGCATTATCCGGGACCGAAACAATCCCAAGAAATCCGGTTTGTGGGAGTGGGATGAGGGATTCGTGGTATTCCGGGATCCTGCCCGGATCTGCCGTTATTGTATCCGTATAATCCTCGTAGTTGGTTTTGCGGATGAGGGCAGCATGGGGACCGGGGGTGAGCGCATCGATAAGGAGAGGTGTATTTCCCTTCAGGGTACCGTCAATATACAGATTTCCCCCGGGAGGATCCGAAGTGATATAAACCGTTCCCCGGTCGTCTAACCTCTGGAGATTCGCGATAACAACTTCGGGATTGCCGCGTTCAAGTGTTTTTTCCGCAACAAAATCCGCATAGCCGTTTCCACTGACAAGGATCGTATGGTTGCCGCAGGACAGTTCGTATCCGGAGAGAGGTGTTACCCCGATCAATGTCCCGTCGATACTGACCGCCACCCGGTCGGGGATGGACTGTACGGTCAGTGCACAGGTGGTACTTTCTCCTGTTGCCTGAGCCCCTCCGAGTAGAATAATACAGAGCAGGCAGATCGATATTGCTATTGTATATTTTTCCATTTCCGTAGTATCCTGTATGAGCAATTCCCTATTTTGTTCTTACGGAATCGTTATGGGTTCGGTTATTAAATAACGGGGCGGTCTGCCCGGCATTCCACCAGATGTGGGCGCCCAGTGCCCGGGCATTCACAAAATATCCCTTGTCGCATCTGGCGAGTGTCCGGGTGAAGTACTCCTGCAGAATCTTATCCTGTTCCGGTGTCGTGCAGTTCATCCGGCCGTGGAATTCTTTTACGGCATCCTCGATTGTGGGATAAAGAGCGGGGTCGCAGCCGGGTTCGACAGCAAGGTTGGCATAGATCCCCATCTCATACAGGGCCTGCCAGAGGCAATCGGCTGTCGGTTCGCCGCAGAATTCCGTCCCGTGGATCTGTTTCCAGATTCCGAGGTTTACCTGTGCCCAGAGCGGCTGGGTTAAAAACCAGAAGATGTGTGCCGTGCCCCGACAGCACTGCTGCATTTTTGCAACCGCTTCGCCAATGTCGTTGACCATAAGGCTGTAGGAGGCGATCACCGCATCGTAAGGTTCTCCCAGTTCCT
>JAQWDG010000220.1 GCA_028705545.1 Methanoregula sp.
AGCCGGAACCGGTTTTTCTCGGGCACGAACTTGGCGCCGCAGTGGGAGCAATCGAGATAGTAATCGGTGGGCGGGATCCCAAAGAGCTGTTTTCCCTCCACCCGGTTGAGGATGCCGGTCTTACAGACCGGGCACCGGGCAAGCCACGCATCGCTGGCACCCCCCGCGTTTGCCGGACTGACTACGGATCCCTGATCTCCCGACCCGATATGCCAGGTCCACGCGGAGATCAGCCGGATCCCTTTCATCTTCGTACGGGTTTTTGTATCGAGCATCTCTGCCGGTTCGGCAAGGCCGGCATCAGTGAGCACCGCGGCAACAGCTGAGGCAGGCGCTGCCTGGTCGCCGCCCAGCCTCTGCGAGAGGCAGTCACCCAGTCCCGGGACTGTGCGCTCGTCTTTTAATAAGGTTTTCAGGGGAAGAGTCCGGAGAACTTCGGCGTTGAGGCACTCCATGGCAACCGCAACAAGGTCAGCGTTCACCTCTATCCCGTCACGGGCAACAGGGAGCCGACCCACGCGTCGGTTGATCGTCTCACTGGCAAGGGCACGGATTTTTTCCGGTATCGGGAGGAACTGGGGAACTGCCATGATGGTATTTCGCTCCTATACATAGGCGGGATTCAGGGATAAACGCTTCCCGCCCGGTGCGAAAAGACAGCACCCGGGTTTTTGATGCCAAAAAGCCAATGCAGGATCATGGACAAGAGCAGCCCGGATCCTTTTATTGCGGCGCTCCTTTCCCTTTCCGGGAACAACCGGTGGACAATCGATACGGTCAGGGCCGTCCCGGGCGTGACCCTGTATGCCGTCCGCTCGTTTGACAGCGATGCGCTCCGGTTTTCCCTGCCGATCGTTATCCGCCGCCCGCTTCCCCGGGAGATCCCGCTCGATCCCCGGGGTGCAAACGGAACCGTTGCGTTCATCATAGAACGGATCAAGCAGAGGGCCGCAGCAGACCCGGCGCTCGGTCCGCTTTGCGGGCGTGGCACCCGGTTCCCGCAGCGCTATGTCTCGACCATCGAACCCTATACCCTCACCGCCTCCCCGGCTGCGCTTGCCACCGATCTCTGGCACGCGGACACCCGCAACTTTGCGGATGAAGCGGGGATCCACCTGGTCCTCTGTGGAGCAGTTCCTTATCCTGACGAACTCCCTCCACGGGCCATCGGACCGTTCTGCGAACAGGCTGCGGCCCTCTGCGATGCGGTCGCAGGTATCGCCTGCACCCTCCCGACCCGGGTCCTCGAACCGGCCTGGACAGCTTCGCTCGACCAGCAGCTCCTGCGCGAATCGCTGCCCTCGCTCGGGCTGGTTGCGTTTATCGGCGACGGGGCCCGGCCGGCCCGGCAGTGCACCCAGTACCGCAGTTATTTCCGCACCGCCGGGCCCAAGAGCGGGGTAAATATCCCGTTTGCCTGTCCAAAGGAACTCGGACCTGTCGAGATCGAACTGCCCGCAAGCCATACGGTCGTCACCGGCCTCGGGATAAAGCAGCGGGAGGTCTTTGCGGTCGCCGGTTCGAACGCACAGGGAAAAACTACGTTTCTTGAAGGGATCGTGGCGGGCCAGGACGACCATGCGGCAGGCGACGGGCGCGAACTTATGGTGACCGTCCGGGGCGTGAGAGGTGCCGAAGCAACCGGCTGCGAGCTTGCCGGGGCCGATGTGAGCATGTTCTTTTCCGCGCTGCCGCCCGGGATGGAGGGGACGGTCCGGGCCGCGTATGGGGCGGGGAGCGGTTCGATGACGATGGCAGCCGAAATCCAGGACGCGGTTGCCCGCGATGCCCCGCTCCTCATTATCGACGAGGACCGGGCAGCGGCAAACCTCCTTGCCCGGAGCTGTCTCCAGGGAAACGAGGTCACGCCGCTTGCAGAGATCCTCGCCAGCAATCGCGGGAAACTCCAAACAACGGCGCTCGTCTTTGCTGCGTGCGCCATGGACACCCTGATCGCACAGGCCGACCGGATCATGGTCCTCGAACGGCATGCGGCAACCGCAATCGACCGCGATGCGTTCCGGCGCAGGGTAGTGGCATCGCTGGAAAAAACTGCGGCAGATCTTGCCTGACACCGACCGGGGTGCCCGGTAATGCATGGCAGATCCCTGCAAATGTGACAACCCTCAAATAGGATCGCGGGGAAATTCGGATACCATGAAGGTCGTACTAGCAGTTGCTCCCGAGAAATTCCGTGACGAAGAACTGGCAGAACCAATGGCTGCGCTCAAACAGGCAAATATCTCTTTTGATATCGCATCGACCCGGCCCGGTACCTGCACCGGGATGCTCGGTGCAAAAGTAAACGCCAATATCTCGTTTGACGATATCGATCCGAAAAATTACGACGGCCTGATCGTCATCGGGGGATCGGGGAGCCAGACCTACCTGTGGGAGGACGAGCTGCTCGTGCGCCTGGCCGGTTTCTTTGCAGAGACCGACAAGGTAGTCGCCGCGATCTGCCTCGCCCCGGTGGTGCTCGCCCGCTCCGGTATCCTGAAACAGAAAAAGGCAACGGTATACAACAGCCAGACCGCGATCTTCGAGATGAAAAAGGGGAGGGCGATTGTCCTCAGCGACCCGGTGGTACAGGACGGGCGGATCATCACGGCAAACGGGCCGCAGGCAGCAAAGGCCTTTGCCGCAGCCGTAGTAAAGGAACTCACTTCCGATCCCTGGGGGACGCCATCGGGTAAGGGGTTCCAGTACTGATTTTTTCCTGCGTCATTATCTTCGCCTTTTTTTTCGTGTCAGGATTCGGGAAACCCGAAAGACAATCCGGTGACAATCCCCTCCTGCCTTTATTCGGAAACGTGACACCCGGGAAAAACGCTTATTTGATCCCCCGCCAAAGGCCATTATGAAAAAATCGCACGCTGGATCGAAATCCTCTCCCACCACAAGACTGACCGATTCAGCTGCCCGGTTAATGGTGTCAAATCTCTGTAAGAAACACAGCGCCTTTCTCGCATTTTATTCCGACAATAAAACTGCGATCGATGCCATAACCATTACCTGGACGATCAATGGGTATGCAAAAAAAGAGGGGAATTCCTCACCGGCAACAAACACGATCATTTTAAAAAAATATCCCAAATCCCCCGAGGACGCACGGATCGTTGCCCATGAAATCGTGCACCTGCTGCTCTGGAACGAGGGATATCCCTATATCGTGGCGAACCCTCAAACCGACGATGACAGTCCCCGCCTGTTTCACGATCTTGCTCTTGCGCTTCAGGAACCGGTTTATGAGCCCCTTGTCGAATCGAGAATAAAAAAATATTTCCGGAAACTCTGTTCGGATAATGCGAAAGATGCAATAAAAGGCCTGTCAAAATTCATCGAAAACAAGGAGAATGTCCATGTTAAGATCGCTGATCCGCGCAGTCTCCTGTATTACAGTTGCGGGTATGCGAAATGGTGCCTGTTGCTCGAAGCCACCTGCGACAAAGAGAAGACCGCCGAATATTCCCGGAAATTTACTCATCA
>JAQWDG010000221.1 GCA_028705545.1 Methanoregula sp.
GGCCGTTGATCTTCTCCGTGATATACCGGGTGTGGAACGGCGTCCTGTCCACCGCGCTCTGGATATGGGCTGCGCTTTTCACATTATAGCAGGGCACCAGATCCACATCGATCGAATCGATCGTTGCGTTGATGTACGGGTGTTCCGCGTACTTCTCGAACAACGTATCCGTGAACTGCCGGGCAATGCTCCGCGCTAAGGCAAGTCCCTCCTTTTCGAGTGTCTCGCGGGGGAGATCCGGGGAAAAGAGCATGAACACATCGAGGTCGCGGTCGCCTTTCACCCACGTGTCCCGGGCAATCGAGCCAACGACCATCCCTTCCGCTTTCCCGCTTGCGGCAATTGCGGCGAGCAGCCGGTCCGCAACGCTGTGGATATACGCCCGCTCCTCCGCGGAAGGCCGGAGCTGTTCTGCAAGGCTCTTCTCTTCAAGCGGCAGCCGGCCGGCCGGTCCGCTCACCATGCCACCTCGTGCAGGTCCTCGTACACCGGGCCCCGGGGGGTAAGCGTACTCTTCTTGAGCTTGAGACCCGAGACCGTGCAGCTGCCGCAGGGTGCATCTTTTAATTCTTCAAGGCACCGGAAGAGCGACGGATCGGCAATCTTTACCCGGGCGAGCGTTGCGTGGGGGAAGAACTGCCGGGTCTCGCGGGGAAACCCGAGCGGCGCAAGAACGCTTTCCACCGCGCCAAAGACCCCGCGTCCCTTCCCGGCATCGTCGATTGCGCACCAGACCGTGTGCGGGCTTTTGAAATTATTGACCGTGACCCGGTTTCCCGTGGCCGGGAACGGTGCCGCTTTTACGGAGTCCAGGGCGCGGATAAGGTGCGGGAGCTTTTTCTCGTCCACATCGCCAAGGAATTTTACCGTGATGTGGATGAGCGGGGGATCGACAAACGCGAGCCGGGCTGTGCTCTTTTTGAGCCCGGCCTGCGCCGCAGTTAAGAACTTCCGCATCTCCTCAGAGATCTCGAATGCCACAAACGCCCTGACCATCAGGGTACTGTTTTGGGCAGGACACGTTAAAAATGGTGCCCGACCGGCAGGACCGCAGACCTCTATGCCATGCAGATGTATTAAACCATGATTTTTTTATTCCTACACTGCGTAAGTCCTAGATAAGAGAGGGTGCTTTTTATGACGAAAACGGTTGAACTGATCGTGTATTCGCTTCCGACCTGTCCGCACTGCGAAATGCTGAAATCGGCCTTAAAAAAAGGCGGTTATACCTATACCGAACGCGACCTTTCGACTGCCGAAGCCCTCACCGAGCTCCGGGTAAACGGCGTCTTTGTCAACGAAGCACCCGTCCTCCAGCGGGGCGAGGATTTCTATACCACTGCGGAACTCTTCCCGACCGGCGACCTTAACGCGGAAAAACTTGCGGAAATCCTTTCGGGTGCATGATGACCCCGCAGCGGCAGACCCGGCAGCTGACCTTTGACGGCAGCTTCTCCCCCGCCCTGCCCCCGGTCCGCACCACGGACGGCCACATTATCGACTGGGACCGGAACCGGATCGCCGACCAGATCAAGACCGAGACAAAACTTGCCGAATCGTTCTACGGGTACGAGGGCGCAGACGATGCGACCGCACAGGAGATCGCCCGCGAGGTCGAAGAGCGCATCCTCGCACTCGGCTTAAAATCCCTTTCGGGCCCGCTCATCCGGGAGATAACAAACATCACGCTTCTTGAAAAAGGCATGGTGCAGTACCGGAACATCTGCACCCGGGTCGGGACGCCGGTCTTTGACGCCCACCAGATTGACGTGGGCCAGGGCTTCGAAGCCCACGACAACGCAAACCTCCAGGAGAACGCCGAGACCAGCCACAAGAAAAAAGCGGACAAGATCTCAAAGGAGCAGTACCTCCTCCAGCTCCCGCCCGAGCTTGCGGACCACCACCTCTGCGGCGAGATGCACATCCACGACCTCGAATATTTCGGCACCCGGCCGTTCTGCCAGGACTGGGACCTGCGCTACTTCTTCTACTACGGCCTCATGCCGGACGGGAACGGGACAAAAGCCTCGGTTGCCGGCCCGGCAAAACGCGCCGAGGTCGCCGTCCTCCACGCGGTAAAAGCGCTCGGAAGCGCCCAGACAAACTTTGCCGGCGGGCAGGGGTACTATAATTTCCTCACGTTCCTTGCGCCCTACATGGAGGGCATGGACTACAACGAGATCAAGCAGAACATGCAGATGTTCGTGTACGAGATGACGCAGATGATGGTTGCCCGCGGCGGCCAGCTCGTCTTCTCGTCCGTCCAGCTCTCGCCGGGCGTGCCCACGCTCTGGCAGGACAAGCCCTGCGTGTACAAGGGCAAGGTCTGGGACGGGAAGCAGGCCCCGCTCCGTACCTACGGCGAATTCGAGCGCGAGGTCCGGCTGCTCTTTAAGGCGCTCATGGACGTGATGATCGAGGGCGACTACTGGGGCAAGCCGTTCAATTTCCCCAAACCCGAGATCAGTATCGAGCCGGACTTCATGCAGGAGCGCGAGGAGTTCAACCGGAAAAACCCGGACCTCCCGACCTTCCGCGACCTGTACCTCATGACTTTCGAGCTCGCCTCCAAGTTCGGGACGCCCTACTACGACAACCAGCTCCCGGCGTACCGCGGCGCAGGGAAGGGCATCTCCTGCTACCAGTGCTGCGCCTACCAGTTCTCCGCGGTTGCGGACAAGGACTCGGACTTCGACAAGAAACTTCTCTTCGAAGGCGGCCGGCACTTCTCGATGGGCTCGTGGCAGGTGGTCTCGGTCAACTGCCCGCGGGCGGCGTACAAGGCGGAAGGAAACGATGAAAGGCTGTTTGCCGAACTGCGTTCCCTCATGGATGTGGCCGTCGAGCTCTTCAAGATCAAGCGCCGCTGGATGAATAATATCCGGGCGAACGGGCGGATGCCGTTTGCCATGCAGCGGCCAAAGGACCCGAACACCGGGGAGCGCGGCGCGGTTGCAGTCGATCTCGAAGGGCTCGTGTACACGATCGGCGTGGTAGGTGTCAACGAGATGGTCCAGCACCACCTGGGAGTCCAGACCCACGAGTCCAAAGCCGCATTTAAGCTTGCCATCCGCGCCATGACCGAGATGGAACTCTATGCGAGAAAACTCTCGGAAAAGAACCACATGACGATTGCCCTTGCCCGGACCCCGGCCGAAACCACCGGCCAGCGCTTCGCGGTCGCCGACCTCATCGACAAGAGGTACCACGACATGGCGGCAAAGGTGGCAAAAGGCGACATCGGGTACACGCTCGACCACCTGGGCAGGTCCCGGGACCTCCCGATCTATTACACGAACGGAACCCACGTTGCGCCGGGCGCAAACGTCCCCTTAACGAAAAGGATGGAGATCGAGCATGTCTTCTTCCCCATCGTGGACGGCGGGAACATCTTCCATATCTGGCTCGGCGAGGCCCGGCCCGATCCCAGAGGCCTCATGGACATGGCAATGAACCTCTGCAAAAACACGCAGATCGGGTACTTCGC
>JAQWDG010000222.1 GCA_028705545.1 Methanoregula sp.
GGACCTCTGCACACGACGACGCAGGATGTCGCGCTCTTAATGTCGGTTTTTACGCTCTCAACAGCGTTTTTTACCCTTGCGATCGGGCATTTTACCGATCGGGTGAACCGGAAGAGGATCCTGGTTCCCTGCCTTCTGATCTACGGCCTGACGGGACTGGTGAGTTTTTTCCTCGCTGATCTGCCGTCTCTCCTCATCCTGCGGTTCCTGCAGGGTATCGGTGTTGCGGGGATGACAACGCTTGCCATGCTCGTTATCGGGGATGTCTATACCGGTCTCGACCGGGTGGCAGCGATGAGCAAAATCAGCATAACCTTTGCCCTCGGGGGAGTGTTTGCCCCGGTAATCGGGGGAGGGCTCGCCTTGTTTGGCTGGAACTATGCGTTCCTTTTCTATGCTCTTTCTCTGCCGGTTGCGGTGCTGGTGGTCGTCTTTCTCCCGGAGACACGGGTTCCGACTGCGACGGCGCAGCACAACGGTATGGCCGATGCATTCAGGTGTCTGAAGGACCTGCCGATCGTTGCTACGATATTCATGGGCTTTTCGATCTTTTTCCTGCTGTTTGCGCTGATGATCTACGTGCCCTTCATGCTCAAGGGAGCGTTCGGGTATGCGTCGGGGGCATCGGGCCTGATGCTTGCGGTCCCGGGGATCACGTGCATTCTCTTTGCACCGCAGGTAAAGCCGCTCACCGGGAAGTATTCGCTGCCGGTGGTGATCGCTCTCGGGTTTGCCTGCGTCGGGCTTTCGATGCTGTTTTTGGCATGGGCGCCCTCCGTTGTCGCCGTTATCCTGCTGCTGCTGGTCTTCGGGGCGGGGCTTATCCTTGCCCAGACCGCGATTGACGTGCAGCTCATCCAGCTCTCTCCCCCGAAGACCCGGGGAGGGGTGATCTCGATCCACAGCTGCATGAAATATATCGGCCAGAGCGCTGCCCCCATCGTCCTCGGGATCGTTCTTGTGTTCTTCGGCCTCGACGCGGTCTTTGTGGTGGCAGGCATCCTCGGGGTGCTCGTTGCCCTGATGGCGTACCTGATGAAGAAACGGTTTTCCGGCCCGGCCGGGCAGCCGGCCTGATATCCGGAGATCCCGGATTTTGTTTTGAAATCCGCAGCACGCGAACCGGTCTTTTTTCGTGCGGGTGGCCGGGCGGGTCGGTCGGATTCTTAGGAAAAACAGCGGTCAGGGTGACCTTTCGCAATGATCGGTCGACCCGACCAGTTTTTTTGTTGCGTGCAAGGCAGGGGGGTAGGGGCGATCTAAAATCCGCGTGGATCGCAGGTCACCTTGACCAATGTCTGAGATCGGTCACCCTGACCATGGATCAAGTACGGTCAGGGTGACCACTCCCGCTCGCCTGAAGTTCCAGGGGAAACACAGGTCGCAGAACTGGAATAAAAGAGGTCACCCTGACCGATCATTGAGATCGATCGACCCGACCGATTTTTTTGTTGTGTGCAAAGTAGGGGGGAGGGGGTGACCGATTTTTTTAATGGTCAGGGTGACACCCTCTTCCATGGGGCTGAGGGGGGGTGGGGGTACCCTCCCCTTTTCGTTATTTTTTGGGAGACGGGAACCATAGTAAGATTTCGTAGATATTCTCTGGGGATGTTTAAACTAGTGAATTCCCTTCAAACGCATAAATCGTTGATAAATATGGTTTCAAAGATTTTTTTGTTATTAGATCAGATAATTCATCCATAAAATTTGATGATGATGAGGCCACAATGAGGCCAAGTGAGGCCATCCATCCAATTTCTTGAGGTAACGCGACACCTACAAGACCAAACATAACACTTAATTCGCCTTTAATTATTTTTTTCTGAGCTTGAACTGTCCTTGTCTCACTCCAAATTTCCTCAAGAATTTGATTTAGTTCAGTAATATTTGTAAAAATTTGATCGGGTTTTTTTTCGTGAATTCCTGTAGAGATTGCATCAAAAACTAATCTCAACTCTTTTTCATCATAATGATAAACCATCGATCTACACGAATCAAATGAGTCTGGATAGTTAATTTTTTTGTTCGTTAAATATGTCCCAATTTCACAAGGATATTGGAATTGGTTTAGATATTTTGAATTCTCTCCTCGGGCAACCTGCTTAAATTCGTAGATATCCCCTGTTGAATAATTATGATTTCCTTTAAGCGGCCGTGAAAGAGGTTCTGTCAATAATTGATTTGAAAGACGCAATAATGAAAACGCATATTCTGTATTAAGGGCAACATTATCTGCGAAAGAATCTGCAATAGTATCGAATTTATAATATCTCATTCGAATGAATGATTTTAAAAAATGCTCCAAAATTTTTTTATTTTTTGCTGGACTTAAATCAGGGAATAAACGTTTAATATATGTATTAAAGTCAACACAACTCAATAAATCATAAAATTCTAATTGTGCCCTCATTATTTCAGGATCTTTGAGGTAGGGTTCATTTGAGAATAACACAGGGGGATTTAGTTCAGAAAAAATTGGATCTAAATAGTCCCGATTTACATAATCTTCAGGACAGCCTTCAAGATAAAATTGTATTTTTCCCGTTTCTTTTACAAAATCCACAATTTCAGGGATTTGTGATTTTGAAATGCCATATAATTGCTCAAATTCTTGAAGCGTTTGTGTGGGGACTAACGGCACTAATAAAGAGCCAGTATAGGGGGCTTGTATCCAAATGGACTCTCCGGGACCAACAGTCGCATACGTAATAAAATCATGTAATTTCGGGAAACGAGATCTAGAGGGATATTCTTTGGATAATAATTGATTTTGAGGTGTGGATTTAATGAAGGAATCATATTGCTCCCTTTCCTTTTCATGATAATCATTTAAGGACTCAAAATCCATGATGATATTCTAGTTACCATTACAATAATAAATTGAGGGCTTTTGAGGTAGACTCATTTTTAAAGATAAATTCATTGAATAAGAATCCCTGAAAGGACACTATGCTGCGCAAACCGGCTCATTCGAGAAACCTTAATCCATCCCCATCAAATCCCGGATCAGCGCCATAATCGCCACCCGCTGCTGCCCGTCCAGCGTCCCGATCCGGTGCACAAACCGCTCCCGGTCAAGGGAGGTGAGCTGGAAAACAAGGGCGACACTCTCCACATCGAGACCGTTATGCGCATCCGGGGAGATCGGGAGGGTGTGGGAGAACCGGGCCGTGGTGGGATTGCTCGTTAACGGCACCGCAATGACAAGCCCGTTTGCTCCCCCGACAATGATTGCCGGGCGTTCGCCCCGCTGCTCGTGCCCCTTCGCATCGGAGAGATCCACGAGCCAGATTTCCCCGTTCTTCATCGCGGCTCAGGCCTCACGATTCTTTTAGTGAGGCCCGCTGCCAGATCCCGGTCTCCTCTTTTAAGGCTTCGAGATCCTGGGTTGTCGGGGTAAAGAGGAACTGTTTTGCCTTCGATACCCCAAGCGCCACCTGCGCCTCGGAATAGAACGGCTTGA